>NZ_JBRRDW010000010.1:0-115028 GCF_056759895.1 Stenotrophomonas sp. STEN038 | reverse complement strand
GGCGGGGGGGCTGCGTGGTGTGGCCGCCTTGGGGGGGGGGCGCCGTCGCGACGCCGCCGCCCTCCGGCGGCTGCCGGCGCGCCCCCCCCCCCCGCCCCCCCCCCCCCCCCCCACTACAGGTAATGCCCAAGCTTGAAGCGCTAGCAAAGGCTGCCCTTACCCCAACCCCTCTCCCGTGAACGGGAGAGGGGCTTTGATCAAAGGCCCTTGGCTCTTGGGGTCACGAATACCGTGATTTCCTCACGGTCGTGATACAGCTGCTTGGCGCGGATGGTCAGCGGCTTGTCGGCCTTCTCGGCAAACAGATCCAGGCATAGACGCGTCTCATCCCAGCGCTTCTTCATCGGCAGCTTCAGGTTGAAGATGGCGTGCTTGCACCAACCCTCGCGCAGCCAGGTGCCCATGCGTTCGGCAACGCGGCGTGGCTGTTCGACCATGTCACAGACCATCCAGTCCAACGGGGCTTCCGGCTGCCAATGGAAACCATCGGCACGCAGATGCTCGACCAGACCGGTATCCAGCACATGCTGACGCAGCGGGCCGTTGTCGATGCTGTTTACGCGCAAATGCTGGCGGGTCAGCACCCAGGTCCAACCGCCAGGCGCAGCACCCAGGTCAGCCGCGCGCATGCCGGGGACCACCAGCGCTTCGCGTTCTTCCGGCGTAAGCAGGGTCATTAAGGCTTCTTCCAGCTTCAAGGCCGAACGCGAGGGCGCATCCGGCAGCAGCTTCAAACGCGGAATGCCCAACAGCCACGGTGCGCTGTCGCGGGTATCGGACACGCAGACGAAGGCATGCGTGCCATCAACAAACACCACATGCAGGCGCGGCAGCTTGCCGTTGGGCTTGTCGGTGAGCAGGCCACCCTTGCGCAGCGCAGGACGCAGCGCATTGCCGAAGGCACGGGCCAGGCCGGCCAGCGGCTTGCCGGCATCCGAATCGGGGTGCTCCACCCACAGATCACCAAACCGCTGCTGGCCTTCCAGCGCGGCGATGATCGGGGTGATGCGATCGCTGGCATCGAGCTGCGGCAGTTCGGCCAGCACGCGTAGCTTCTGGCGGGCAAAGATCAGCTCGCGCCAGGGCAGGCGCTGGTCCAGTGCTTCGGCCTCGTCGGTGACGAACACCACGTAGCCATCGTTGCGCTGGGTGCGGGCGTAGCCGGCAATGCCGGCATGGCCGGCACGGTCGTTCAATTCGCCGGCCAGTTCCGGTTCAAAGCCTTGGCGGCAGTAGCAGAGCAGGCCGGTCATGGAAATCCTTGGTGTGTTGCGGGTGGGCTTCCTTCTCCCGCTGGGAGAAGGTGCCCCGTAGGGGCGGATGAGGGTGGGTTAAGCCTGGGTAGCAGACAGCATGCGGCCTGCCCAACCCTTACCCCAACCTCTCTCCCGGGGGAGAGGGGCTTCAGCTCAGTAGCGTGCGCCGTCGTTCTTGCCGTAGCTGTGCAGTACGGCGCGGGCGTCGTCGCGGTTGATGCCTTGCACGATTTCGATGCCGCGCTTGTTCAGCTCACCGGCCCAATCGGCCGGCAGAGGGCCTTCATCGAACGGGGTCAGTTCTTCCACGTCGGCGGCGCAGGCGCCGATCAGCAGGCGGTCGATACCGGCCCAGACGGTGGCGCCGTAGCACTGACAGCAGGGCTGCGAGGACGTAGCCAGGGTGATCGGCGACAGCAGCGCGTTCAGGCGCGGGGTGTTGAGCTTCTGCTGGGCCAGCATGTACGCCATGTTTTCGGCATGCGCCAGCGAGGTTGCGTGCGGCACCACGCGGTTCACCGCAGCGGCGATTACCTTGTGGTCGGGGCCGAACACCACTGCGCCAAACGGGCCGCCGCTGGCGTGTTCAACATTCAGTCGAGACAGCTCGATGGCCAGCGCCACCTTGTCCGCATCGCTGGTATAGGCGCGGTCGCAGTCGACGGCGTCGTGGATCCAGACGGGGAGGGTGAGGTGAACCTGGGCGTGCAGCATGATGATGACCGGCGTTATGGCAAAAAACGGCGGTCAGTTTAGCGGACTGGGGCGCTGGGGCGGCTTTGCTGGTGGGGGTTGTTCAGGTGTGGGAATCAGCCGCGCGCACGGAACTGGAACGGAGCCATGCTCAGCCCCCTCCCTTTCGCGCAGCGAAGGGGAGGGTTGGGGAGGGGTCGGCTTTTGCTTTGGGGTTTGCGGATGACGCGAAAAGCACCCCTCCCCAACCCTCCCCTTGGCCTTCGGCCAAAGGGAGGGGGTTTAGTGCCCTTTGGCTGCGCCAAAGGGAAGGGGCTTGAAAGGCTTAAAACTCCGCGCCCACTGTCATGAAGATCTGCCGCGGCGCGCTGGCATGGATGGCGTAGCGGGTGCCGTTGGGGTCGGTCGGGGCAAACGAGCTGAGCTGGCCGGCGTAGCGCTTGTTGGTCAGGTTGGTGACGTTCAAGGACACCTTGACGTTCTGCAGGCCCAGACCGGGGCCGAAGCTGTAGCCGCCGCCGGCATCGAAGGTGGTCACGCCCGGCACAGACTGGTCATTGGTATAGGTGTAGTAGCGCTTGCCGGTGTACTTGCCGCGCAGGCTGGCGAACCAGCCATCGCGGTTCCAGCTCAGTTCGCTGGAGGCCATGCGCTGCGGGGTATCGACGGTGATCTTGCCGGCCACCGGTACGATGGCACCGCCGGAGACATAGTCGTCCTCGTAGGTGGTCTTGTTCCAGGACAGCGCGTTGTACCACTGCAGGCCTTGCGTCGGCTTGAGGATGAAGGTCAGTTCCGCACCCTGGCTCTTCACCGAGCCGACGTTGATGAAGCGGGTGATGCATTCCGGGCGCGTGCCAACTTCAATGCTGGTGCAGGGATTGAGCGAGAGCAGGCGGTTGTCGAACATCACGTGATACGCGGCCAACGAGGCTTGGTATTTGCTGCCGAACGTACGGAAGCCGGCTTCAAAGGTCTTGGACTTCTCCGGTTCCAGGCCGGCGCTGGCGGCAAACGACTCCGGCGAAACCTGCAGCGGGCCGCCGCTGCCACCACCGACGAAAGCGGCGATGTTCTCGGCATACGAGGCGAAAAGCTCGTTGTTGGCATTGAGTTTGAAGCCGACACCCAGCTGCGGCAGCAGCGATTCCTTGGCAGTCAACGTGCCCGAAGCGAGCTTCTGCTCGGTGCCTGGCTTTGCGGTGGCACGCATGCGGGTGTTCGGGCTCTTGATGCCGATATCCACGGTCAGGCGCTGATCGAGGAAGCGCATGCGGTCCTGCACGTAGAACTGGCGCGTACGGATGTCGAAGTCCTGGTCGAACAGGCGACGGTCCGGATTCTCGAGGTAGGTGTCGTCGAGGAACGGGCCGTCGATGTAGTAGAAATTGCGCTCGACGTTGTGGTCGTTCTGCTCGAACCACAGGCCGGCTTCCAGTTCGTGGATACCGACATTCCAGGACAGCGCAGCGGTCAGGCCCTGACGATCGATGGTGTAGTTGGTGCTGCGGATGGAGATCGGCAGCATCTTGTCGGTGCCCGGATGCGAGGCCTGGCCCGGTGCCCACCAGTGGCCTTGGCCACGGTTGTCGTGGTGATAGGCCAGCAGCTTGAGCTCAAGGTTGTCGGCCAGCCATAAGTCGGCGTCAAGCGAGTACAGGTTGTCGTCGCGCAGGGCGCGGCTCTGGTAGTAGGCATCGTCGATGCTGTTTACGCCGCCGCTGAAGGCGCAGCGCGTGGCGTCGAAGGTCGCCGGTGCGCAATAGGCGGCAGCCACCGCGCGGTCCCAATCCGGTGCGTAGATGTTCCAGTCATAGCCCAGTCCACGCTGCAGCATGCTCTTGGACAGGTAGGCGTAGTTGGCTTGGCTGGCCCGCGAGGTGGCGACGAAGGCGCCGAAGCGGTGATCGCCAACATTCCACACTGCTTTGGCATTGAACTGGCGGGTGGTCTGGTTCTGGTGTGGCGCGGCCCACATGTCCGCGTCCTGGTGCACGCCGGAGACATAGGCCGAGAAACCATTCAGGTCGCCGGTATCCACGCGCAGGTAGCCGCGGCGTTGGTTGTCATCGCCGACGGTGACGCTGGCGCGACCACCAAACACCGTGGACGGGTCCTGCGAGAAGTACTGGATTGCCCCGCCCAGGTTGCTGGTCGAGGCCACGCCCAGCGAGCCTATACCCTGCGACAACTCGGCACCGCCCAGGTTCTCGGCGATGATGGCGCGGGCGATGCTCAGGCCGTTGTAGTTGCCATAGCTGTTGTCGCCGAGCGGGATGCCATCGAGCGTATAGCCCAGACGGGTTTTGTCGAAACCGCGCAGGCTGATGGTCTGTGATTCTTCGTTGGCACCGAAGGCGTCGTTGGACTGCACGGAGACACCGGGCAGGCGATCGAGAATCTTCTGGCCGCTGCTGCCCGGCGGCAACACCTGTTTGTCGACCTCGCCGATACGCTGCACCTGGCGGGTCTGGCCTTGGCCGATCACCGAGATCGTATCCAGTGTCTGCGCGGAGGCGCCGCTGTCTGCAGCGGCTTCGGCGAAGGCGTGGTTTGTGCACAGGGCGAGGGTGATGGCGAAGCTGAGGCGTTGGAGATTCATTGTCTACCGGGTCCATGGAAAGGCCGGCGTGTACGCCGGTCCAAGGAGCCTGTCGGACGATTGTTAAAGCTCGTTTACGCAGATGCGAAACATTGCTGTTCCACGGTGTTTTGCGCACAGATGCGAACAGAAGTGCGACGCAGTCGATATGAAACACCGGACGCTCGACAGCAACGGTGCGCAGGCCTCCCAAAAAAACGCCGCGACAAAGCGCGGCGTCCGGTGTTGCATCCATCAATCGCAACATCAACCCATGTACAGACCACCGTTGACCGGATAATCAGCGCCGGTGACATAGGCCGCATCATCGCTGGCCAGCCACGCGCACAGCGCAGCCACTTCTTCGGGCTTGCCGAGGCGGCGGATCGGTACCGAGGCCGCAAGCCGGTCGAGCACATCCGGCGGGAAGCTGCTGATCGCCTGGCTGGCGATATAGCCCGGCGAAATGGTGTTGACGGTGACGCCACGCGCGGCGACTTCGGCAGCCAGCGCACGACTGAAACCGTGCATCGCAGCCTTGGCCGTTGCGTAGTTGACCTGGCCGATCTGGCCCTTCTGTGCGCTGACCGAGCCGATGTTGATGATGCGGCCCCAGTTCTGGTTGGTCATGCCATCAACCACCTGCTTGCTCAGGTTGAACAAGGTGTTGAGGTTGGAGGCGATCACCGCATTCCAGTCCTCGGTGCTCATCTGCCGGAACAGCATGTCGCGGCTACCGCCGGAGTTGTTGACCAGCACATCCACTTCACCCACTTCCGCCCGCACCTTGGCGAACGCAGCGGTGGTGGAGTTCCAATCGGCAGCATTGCCTTCGGAGACGATGAAATCAAAGCCGAGTTCGCGCTGCTCGCGGATCCAGTTGGCCTTGCGCGGTGAATCCGGCGCGCAGCCTGCCACAACCGTGTGGCCGGCGCGGGCCAGGGTCTGGCAGATGGCAGTGCCTACACTGCCCATGCCACTGGTGACGTAAGCGATACGTAGCGTCATGGTGCTCTCCAATGCGTCAGGTCGGTGCCGCTCAGGCGGCCAATGGATACAGGGCGAACAGCAGGCTGCCGGCCATCAGGATCAGTGAGATCAGCACGGCCCACTTCAGGGTGAACTTCTGGTGGTCGGCGAAATCCACCTTGGCCAGGCCAACCAGCAGATAGGTCGAGGGCACCAGCGGGCTGAGCAGATGCACCGGCTGACCGGCCAGCGAAGCGCGTGCCATTTCCACCGGGGTGATGCCGTAGTGACCCGCTGCTTCGGACAGGATCGGCAGCACGCCGAAATAGAAGGCGTCGTTGGACATGAAGAAGGTGAAGGGCATCGATGCCACGGCGGTGATCACCGCCAGGTAGGGGCCCCAGGCTTCCGGAATCACTGACAGGAAGCCGCGCGACATCGCTTCGACCATGCCGGTGTTGGACAGGATGCCGGTGAAGATGCCCGCAGCGAAGATCAGTGACACCACCGACAACACATTGCCTGCATGGTTGACCACGCGACGGCGTTGCTCGGCCAGGTTCGGGTAGTTGATCACCAGTGCAATGGCGAAGCCGACCATGAACAGGATCGGCATCGGCAGCAGGCCGATCACCAGTGCCGCCATCAACGCCAGGGTCAGGGCGAAGTTGACCCACAGCAGCTTCGGCCGCTTGGTGTCTTCGGCGTCTTCCACGGTCGGCAGCGCATCGCTGTCATCGGAAACACTGGCGTCCATCCACGAGCCGCCATGCGGCAGGGCGACCACGCCAAGACGGCGGCGTTCCTTCATGCCCAGGTACCAGGCCAGTGCGAGGATGCCGGCGCATGCCAGAACCATCGCCGGAATCAGCGGCACGAACACATCTGCCGGATCCACGTGCAGGGCAGTGGCCGCACGCGCGGTCGGGCCGCCCCACGGGGTGAGGTTCATCACGCCGCCGGCGAGGATGGTTACGCAGGTCATGCTCAGCGCGTTCATGCCCAGCCGACGGTACAGTGGCAGCATTGCCGACACGGTGATCATGTACGTGGTGGAGCCATCACCATCGAGCGAGATCAGCATCGCCAGCACCGCGGTGCCCATCACGATCTTCAGCGGATCGCCCTTGACGATGCGCAGGATGATGCGCACCAGCGGATCGAACAGACCTGCGTCGATCATCACCCCGAAGTAGAGGATGGCGAACATCAGCATCACGCCGGTCGGCGCGATCTTCTTGATGCCGTCGAGCATCATGTCATCGAGGCCGGCACCGAAGCCGCCAATCAGGGCGAAGACGATGGGTACGGTAATCAGGGCGACCAGCGGCGACAGTCGTTTGCTCATGATGAGATACATGAACGTCAGGACCATGCCGAAGCCGAGGATGGTCAGCATCATCTGCAGACTCCTTGAAGAGACAGGACGGGAAGGGGGTGTTTAGAAATCGAACTGCAGGCGGCCGGTGACCGCGCGGGTGTGGTCCACGGTGGTATCGGTCAGGCGATTACGGTTGCGGCTGTCGATCAGGTTGAGCATGAAACGCAGGTTGTCGCGCAGGTACCAGTTGCCCGCCAGGGTCCAGGCTTCGGTGCTGCCGTTGCGCAGGTCGGGCTGGCCATCAAGGTGCTGGTTGCCGCGCATCTGGTCGTAGCGCAGGGCGACTTCGAATGCGCCGGGCTTGTGGCGGATGTCCTTGATGCGGGCGAAGCGGCCGGTCTTGCGGTCGTAGCTGCGCGATTCGCCGGTGACGAACCAGCTGAGCATGCCGTAGGCGGCCATCACCTCACCGCGTTGCGCGCCGTCGTCGAAGGTGGCGCCGCTGAACTCGCCCTGCCATGACAGCGGGCCGCGCACCTGCGCGTATTCCAGTGACCACTTGTTGACGTCGGTATCGCGGCCGGCCGAGAAGTCGACCATCGTCAGGCGGCTTTCATCGGACAGATGGCCGGCCGGGCGTGGGCGGATGCGCAAGGCAGGAACGCCATTCACGCCTGGGTTGTCATAGGCCTCGCGGGCCAGCGACACGCCCAGGTGCAGCACATCGCCAGCGGCTGGACTCGGCGCCCAGGTGACGCGGCCACCCGCAGCGCGGCCCTTTACCTGCCAGGCATCGATGCTTTCCAGGCTGTAGACGCTGGCCGCCCAGGTCATGTCGCCAGGATTGGCCTGCCACGAGGCGCCAAGGCGGTACAGCGGGGCCAGGCTGGTGCCGGCGTTGCCGCGCTCCAGGAAGCTGCCGTAGTTGGAGCCGGTACGGTCGTCCAGCGAGTAGTACTGCTTGAACTGGCCCACCGTCAGCTTGCCGGCATCGCCGAAGCTACGGCTGACATAGACGTCCTTGGCTTCCGGGCGGTCACCGGAGAAATCGGCTTCCAGCTTGTAGTCGACCACGAAGAACTTGCCGGATACATCGAGCCAGGCGCGACGGATCTCGGTGTCGTCCTTGTTCGGGGTGCCACGGTGGTCATTGTCGAAGCTGGCGAAATCCAGGTGCAGGCGGCCGCCGATGGTGGCCGTGACCGGGCCATCGTCTTCTGCGGCCAGCGCCGGAGCGCCCAGGCTCAGCAGGACAGCGGCAGCAAGGCTGCGCTTTTGGAAAACACTCAGTTCCACAAACCCTCCCAGGTGCGCGCCAGGCGCGCGGCAAACATGGGCACCTGCTGGTGCGTGGCCGCAGTCTGGCCGGGACTAGCTGTCATCCGCCTGTCAGGGATTTGTGCGGCGCAGCAATGCGGGCCGGCACTGCGTCTTTGCGGCTTCCGCGTTAGCATTCGCGCCTTCCCGATACTTTCCCCCGCGATGCGCCTGCTGCTGGTTGAAGACAATGCGGATCTGGCCGACGCCATCATCCGTCGCATGCGCCGCAACGGCCATGCGGTGGATTGGCAGGCCGATGGTATGGGCGCAGCCAGCGTGCTGCGCTACCAGAGCTTCGATCTGGTGGTGCTGGATATTGGGCTACCCAAGCTTGATGGCCTGCGCGTGCTGGCGGGCATGCGCGAGCGCGGCGACAGCACGCCGGTGCTGATGCTGACTGCGCGCGATGGCATTGAGGACCGGGTGCAGGCGCTGGATGTGGGCGCGGACGACTATCTCGGCAAGCCTTTCGATTTCCGCGAGTTCGAGGCGCGCTGTCGAGTATTGCTGCGGCGAGGCCGTGGCCAGGCCAGCGAAGTGGTGCAGATCGGCGGTTTCCAGTTCGACAATGCCGCGCACCGGGTCAGCCTGGACGGCGAAGTGATCGAACTGCCGAACCGCGAATTCCGTCTGCTGGAGATCCTGGTCGGGCGGCTTGGCCAAGTTGTGGGCAAGGATGAGATAGCCAAGGGTCTGTTCGGCTTCGACGACGAAGCCGGGCCCAATGCCATCGAGCTGTACATCGGCCGACTGCGTAAAAAGCTGGTGGCCGCGCCATTGCGCATTACCACCGTGCGTGGCGTGGGCTACATGTTGGAGGCCAGCGACGGCGGTAACGATGGCAACGGCTGAGATCCACGCCTCCGGTTCATTGCGGCGCACCTTGATGCTATATCTGGGTGCGTTGCTGGCGGTGTTCGCGGTGGCGCTGTTGTTCGCCGCGCGTGATTACGGGCAACGTGCTGCAAACCGCTCCTACGATCACCTGTTGGTGTCTTCGGCGCTGTCCATCGCCGATTCGGTGGCACTGGTTGATGGCCAATGGCAGGTGGATCTGCCATATGCGGCCTTGGACCTGTTGTCGATGGCCGAGGAAGACCGGGTGTTCTACCGGGTTGCTGACAGCCGTGGCCTGACCATCACCGGTTATGAGGACCTACCGCTCGCACCGCGCAAGACCGGCAGCCAGCCGCAGTTGTTCGATGCCGAGTACAGCGGCGAAACCGTGCGCTTCGTGGTGGTCAAACGCAGCTTTGCTGCTGCGTCCGCGCAGGGCGAAGTGCAGGTGCAGGTGGGCCAGACCCGGCGCGCGCGCGCTGCCCTGGCGCAGGAAATGGTCAACCGCGCCTTGATCGCCATCGGCGTGCTGTCGGCCTTGTTGCTGGGTTTGGTGGCCTTCGGCGTGCACCGCGCGTTCCGTCCGTTGGTGCGGCTGGAGCGCGAATTGTCGCGGCGCGAGCCGTCCGACCTGAAGCCGCTGGATACGCGCGTGCCGCGCGAGATGAACCAGATGGTTGGCGCCTTGAACCGCTTCATGGAACGCCTGTCCAGCAGCAACGAAACCCTGCGTGCATTCATGGCCGAGGCCGCGCACCAGATGCGCACGCCACTGGCGGCATTGCGCGCACAGGCGCAGCTGGCCCTGGATGAAGAAGAGCCCGAGGACATGCAGCGCAGCCTGCGTGCGATCGAGCGCAACGCCACCCATATGAGTCGCCTGTTGAACCAGCTGCTCAGCGATGCCAGCGTCATCCATCGCTCCAACCTGCAGCGCTTCGCGCCGCTGGACCTGGTCGAAACCGTGCATCAGGCCCTGCACGAAGCACTGCCGCAGGCCGGCCCGGCGCCACGCGTGCAGTTGGCGATCACCACCGGCGCGGTGCAGGTCAACGGCGACGCCTTGCTGTTGCGCGAGGCGATCAAGAACCTGATCGACAACGCGATGAAATACGGTGGCGATGGCCCGCTGCAGATCGCCTTGACCGTGCAGGACACGCAGGCGGTGCTGACCATCGCCGACCACGGCCCCGGCATCAGCGCCGCAGATGCCGAGCGCGTGTTCGAACGCTTCGGACGTGGTGAAAACGCGCCTGCCGGTGGTGCCGGCCTGGGCTTGGCCATCGTCAAGCGCGTGGTTGAAAGCCATGGTGGCAGCATCGACCTGAGCAATCGGCCAGAAGGTGGCCTGGTCGCCACCATCCATCTGCCGAGGCATGCCGCATGAGCCGCTTGTTGATCCTGTTGTTGGGCCTGCTGCTGGCACCGTCATTGCGCGCTGCGCCGGGTGATGTACAGCGTTTCCCAGCGCAGGGCGTGGCGACCGAGCAGCTGCGCATCCACGGCACCACCGATATCGAAGTATTCGCGGTGGTGATCGCCGATTACCAGCGCCTGCATCCGGGCACGGAAGTCGTTTACGAAGACATCATCACCCAGGACCTGTACGCGCGTTTCCTGCGCGACCGCAACACCGCGACCACGCCTGATCTGCTGATTTCCAGTGGCATGGACCTGCAGACCAAGCTGGTCAACGATGGCCACGCATTGCCGCACCGTTCGCCGCAGACCGAAGCCGTGCCTTCCTGGGCGAAGTGGCGCAATGAAGCCTTCGGCATCAGCTACGAGCCGGTGGCGATGGTCTACAACACGCGTGCATTGCCCGCGGCAAAAGTACCGCACACGCGCCGCCAGCTGCTGGACCTGCTGCGTGCCGAAGGCACACCGCTGCGCGGCAAGGTCGGCACCTACGATATCGAACGCAGCAGCGTCGGCTATCTGCTGGCGACCCAGGATGCACAGCGTGGCAGCATTGCCGGTGCCTTGCTCGGCGCGCTGGGTGACAACGGCGTGGTGCGCGAGGAGCGTACCGGCGTGCTGTTGGACCAGGTCAGCAGTGGCAAGCTGTCGCTGGTCTACAACGTGCTGGGTTCCTACGCGCAGGCGCGTATCGATGCCGGTGCGCCTTTGGGCATCGTCGAGCCGGAGGACTACACGCTGGTGGTGCTGCGCACGGCGGTGATTCCGCGCAACAGCCCGCACCCTGCCGAAGCCAAGCGCTTCCTCGACTACCTGTTGTCGGCGCGCGGCCAGCAGGTGCTGTCGCGCGAGGCACGGCTGATGCCGATCATCCGCAACTGTGGCGGTGACAGCGATCCAGGCCAGAACCGGCGGCCGATCCAGCTTGGGCCGGGGCTGCTGGTTTACCTGGATGCGCTAAAACGCCGCCAGTTCCTCGATGCATGGCGCAGCAGCGTGGAGCCCAAGCCGCGCTGAGCGCCACTCAGCGTGCTGGTGCGGGATTCTCTGTCATTGGCTGGCGCAGCGGATTGCTGCTGTCCGTCGAGGCGCACTGGCCTTTGACGCAACTACAGCCCTGGATCTCGGTGAAACCACAGACACTCATCATGCCCTTGGCCTGGCAGCTGGCTTGTACGCCGGCTGGGTCGGTGGGGCTGTTGACGTTGACGCAGGCGGGATACTGACCGCAGCAGTTGCCGACGTTCTTCACCGTGCAATCGGCATCGACCTTGCAGCTGCTGTCGACCACGACGGGCGTGGCAGCAGGTTTGGCAGGTGTTGATGGTTCGCTGGCCGGGACTGGCGTGGGCGCTTGCGAGGTGACCGGCGCAGTGGCAGCCGGTGAGCTGCAGGCGGTGAGGGTGAGCAGCAGGCAGAGTAGCAGTGACAGACGGAACATGGGCGAATCCTGTTCTGGGCACGCGGCCATGGTAGCCGCGACCCGTGTGAGCAGGGGGTTACCGGGCTGTCAGCCGGTAACCCCGCCCATCCTGATCAGGCCGACCAGGTATCGCGCAGGGTCACGCTGCGGTTGAACACCGGCTTGGCCGGGGTGTGGTCGCGGCGGTCGGCGACGAAGTAGCCGGTGCGCTCGAACTGGTAGCTGAGCTCCGGCGTGGCCAGTGCAGCGGCCGGTTCGACGTAGCCGGTGACGACCTTGCGCGACTCCGGGTTCAGGTAGTCGCGGTAGGTCTTGCCGTCGGATTCATCGTCCGGGTTGGCCACCGAGAACAGGCGGTCGTACAGGCGCACTTCGGCTTCCACCGCGTGCTGGGCGCTGACCCAGTGGATGGTGCCCTTGATCTTGCGGTTGGCGCCTTCCATGCCCGGACGCGATTCCGGGTCCAGCCAGCCGCGCAGCTCGACGATCTCGCCGGCATCGTTCTTGATCACTTCATCGACGCGGGCGATGCCGGCGCCGCGCAGGCGCACTTCACCGCCCGGGACCAGACGCTTCCAGCCCTTCGGCGGCACTTCGGCGAAGTCTTCGCGCTCGATCCACAGCTCGCGCGAGAACGGCACGTCGCGGCTGCCGAAGCTTTCGTCCTTCGGGTGGTTGCTGAAGGTGAGGGCTTCTTCGTGGCCTTCCGGCAGATTGGTCAGCACCAGCTTGAGCGGATCGATCACCGCCATGCGGCGTGCGGCCGCGCTGTCCAGGTCTTCGCGCAGGGCGCCTTCGAGCACGCTGAAATCGATCAGCGAGTTCTGCTTGGAAATCCCAACGCGCTCGGCGAACAGGCGCATCGCCGCCGGGGTGTAACCACGACGACGCAGACCCTGCAGGGTCGGCATGCGCGGGTCTTCCCAGCCATCGACCAGGTTTTCGGTGACCAGCGCCATCAGCTTGCGCTTGCTCATCACCGTGTAGTTGATGTTCAGGCGCGAGAATTCGATCTGGCGCGGCTTGGCGGCTTCACGCGGCAGGCCCTTGTCGACCAGCGGCTGGGTCAGCGCGTTGTCGTGGGCGTAGTCGACGTTGTCCACGCACCAGTCGTACAGCGGTCGGTGGTCTTCGAATTCCAGCGTGCACAGCGAGTGGGTGATGCCTTCCAGCGAGTCGCCCAGCGCATGCGCGAAGTCGTACATCGGGTAGATCGGCCAGGCATTGCCGGTGTTCTGGTGCTCGACGTGCTTGATGCGGTAGATCGCCGGGTCGCGCAGGTTGATGTTGCCGCTGGCCATGTCGATCTTGGCGCGCACGGTGCGGGCACCATCGGCGAACTCACCGGCGCGCATGCGCGCGAACAGGTCCAGGTTCTCCTCGACGCTGCGCTCACGGTACGGCGAGGGACGGCCCGGCTCGGTCAGCGAGCCGCGGTAGGCGCGTACTTCCTCGGCCGACAGGTCGCAGACATAGGCCTTGCCGTCGCGGATCAGCTTCTGTGCGGCCAGGTAATAGGCATCGAAGTAGTCCGAGGCGTGGCGCAGCTCGTTCCACTCGAAGCCCAGCCAGCGCACGTCGTCCTGGATGGCCTGCACGTATTCCGGGTCTTCCTTGGCCGGGTTGGTGTCATCGAAGCGCAGGTTGCAGACGCCGCCGAACTCGCCGGCGATGCCGAAGTTCAGGCAGATCGACTTGGCATGGCCGATGTGCAGGTAGCCATTGGGCTCGGGCGGGAAGCGGGTCTTGATGGCCGTGTGCTTGCCGCTGGACAGGTCCTCACGGACGATCTGACGGATGAAATCGCGCTTTTCGGGGGCGTTTTCCGGCGTGGCAGCGACAGCAGGCGTGTTCTCGGACATGGGGGACGCAGTGTATTGAAGTAAACCGCAAGTTTAGCCGAGCCGGGCGTTGGCTGCCGGGGCGGAGCTATGCTGGGGTCTCACGCCACTTGGATTTGCCCTGATGGACCGCCCCGTTCTGGTGATAGGCAACAAGAACTACTCTTCCTGGTCGCTGCGCCCATGGCTGCTGCTGCGCCATTTCGGGGTGGAGTTCGACGAGGTGCGGCTGGCCCTGGATACGCCGGGTTTTGCCAGCGAAGTGCTGCAACACTCGCCGACCGGCAAGGTGCCGGCGCTGCGTGATGGCGCGCTGCAGGTCTGGGATTCTCTGGCCATCTGCGAGTACGCCAACGAGCGCTGGCTGGGCGGACGCGGCTGGCCGGCCGATCTGGCCCAACGCGCCGTGGCGCGGGCTGCCGCGGCGGAAATGCATTCAGGTTTCACCGGGTTGCGCAGCCAGCTGCCGATGAACAGCCGCCGCCAGCCGGACGGCTACCGCTGGGATGCCGCCGCCCAAGCCGACATCAACCGCATCCGCGCGCTGTGGAGCGAGCTGCGCCGCCAGTACGGCGCGGGCGGGGCGTTCCTGTTTGGCCAGTTCGGCATTGTCGATGCGATGTTCGCGCCGGTGGCGGTACGCTTCGACGGCTATGGCGTGGCCGCGGAAGGCGTTGCCGGTGAGTACCTGCAGGCGCTGTTGGCGCTGCCGGCACTGTGCGAGTGGCGCCAGGCCGGTGCGGCGGAAAGCGAGCACGTCGCGGCCACTGATGACCTGCGCCAGCCGGTTTGAACGGAGAATCAAATGCAGCTGATCTACCAGAGCAATAATCTGTTCGACGCGCATCTGGTCAAGCATGCGCTGGAGGATGCCGGCATCCCGGCCTTCGTGTTCGGCGAGTCTTTGCTGGGGGCGGGTGGTGAACTGCCCCTGTTTGGCCTGCTGCGGGTCTGCGTACCCGATTCGGCCAAGCCCGAAGCCGAGGACATCGTCACTGCATTGGGCTTGGACGACGGCCCCGCCGACCCCATCTCGGATGACGATGAAGCGCCGGGATTCCTCCCGGCCTGAGGAGCTGACATGTTGGGAATCGGCCAGGGAATACTGGGTATCGGCGCGTTCAAGCAGCGCCTGCCGCGCCCGGAGGAAGCGTTGCCGGGGCGGGACACACCGCTGCCGCTGCACAACCAGCATTTCGTCAACGGCCAGCCCTTGCAGGCCGATTTTGATGGGCTGCAGGTACTGGACGTGGGCCTGGGCTGTTTCTGGGGCGCCGAGCGCAAGTTCTGGCAGCTGTCGGGCGTGGTGACCACGGCGGTGGGCTATCAGGGCGGCGCCACCCCGAACCCGACCTATGAGGAAGCCTGTTCCGGGCTAACCGGCCACACCGAAGTGGTGCGGGTGGTGTTTGACCCGGCCCAGGTAACGCTGGAAACCGTGCTGCGCACCTTCTGGGAGAACCACAATCCCACCCAGGGCATGCGCCAGGGCAACGACACCGGCACCCAGTACCGCTCGGCGATCTATTGCCATACGCAGGAGCAGTACGACGCGGCGCTTGCCAGCCGTGCTGCTTACCAGCAACAGCTGACTGCTTCTGGTTTCGGCGAGATCACCACCGAGATCCTGTTCCCGGCACCGCCGTTCTACTACGCCGAGGATTACCACCAGCAGTATCTGGCGAAAAATCCGAACGGTTATTGCGGCATCGGCGGAACCGGCGTGAGCTGCCCGATTGGTCTGGATGTCTGAGCTGTGAGTGCCACACCGCGTCGTTTATTGGTGGTGTGGCACAGCTTCACCGGCGCTACTGCGGCGATGGTGGAAGCATTGGTGGAGGGTGCACGCGCGAGTACCGGCGGTGCGGTGCAGGTGATTGCCTTGCGCGCTGCAGATGCCGGTGCGGACGATGTGCTTGCTGCCGATGCGGTGGTCTTCGCCACGCCGGAGACATTGGCCTCGATGAGCGGGGCGATGAAGGATTTCTTTGATCGCAGCTACTACCCGCTGTTGGGGCGCTGCGAGGGCAAGCCGTATGCGCTGCTGGTATGTGCAGGCTCGGATGGCCAGCCGACGATTGCACAGTTGCGCAGGGTTGCTTTGGGGCTGCGTTTGAAAGAAGTGGCCGAGCCGGCGCTGGTGTGTACGCAGGCACAGACGGCGGAGGCGATTGTTGCTGAGAAGAAATTGCCTGAGCTGCAGTTGGCGCGAGGCCGAGAGCTGGGCGCGCTGCTCGCAGCAGGGCTGGAGCTCGGAGTTTTTTGATTTTGATTAAGCCCCTCTCCCGCATGCGGGAGAGGGGTTGGGGTGAGGGCGCTCTTAAAGCACGTAGAGTAAAAGCTTTTAAAGCTTTAGAAGCTCCCCTCATCCGCCCCTTCGGGGCACCTTCTCCCGCTCGCGGGAGAAGGGAGTAGTCAGGTTTTGCTTGAACTGTCAGTTCCCCAGCTCATCCGCAATCCGCTGACGCAAGGTCTGCAGATCCTTCGCAAACGCCTCAATACCAGTAGCCAACTTCTCGGTCGCCATCGGATCGGCCGCCATATCCGCATCAAACTTTGCTTCATCTATCGCAGCGACGTTCATTGCTTCAGCAGCACCGGCCGCCAGCTTGCGCGGCAGCTCACCGAAATCCGCATCCAGCTTCTCCAGCAGGTCCGGCGAGATCGTCAAACGATCACAGCCAGCCAGCGCTTCAATCTGCGCTGTCGAACGGAACGAGGCACCCATGACAACGGTGTTGGAGCCGCGGCGCTTGAACTCGGCGAACACGCCGCGCACAAACACCACGCCCGGGTCTTCGTCGATGTTGGCCGGGGTCTGGCCGTTGGCCACGTACCAGTCCAGGATGCGGCCGACGAACGGCGAGATCAGGAAGGAGCCGGCTTCCGAGCAGGCCAGGGCCTGGGTCGGGTTGAAGATCAGGGTCAGGTTGCAGTCGATGCCCTCGGCCTGCAGCACGCGTGCGGCTTCGACGCCGGCCCAGGTCGCGGCGATCTTGATCAGCACCTTGCTGCGCGGCACGCCGGCCGCTTCGTACATGGCGATGAACTCGCGCGCCTTGGCAATCGTCGCCTCGGTGTTGTGCGCCTGGTCGGCATCCACCTCGGTGGACACACGACCCGGCACCAGCTCGGCCAGCATGGTACCGACGCCGACGGTCAGGCGATCGACCACGGCATTGGCGATGGCCTGCTTGTCACCGCTTTGGGCGCGGCCCCACTGCAGCTCGCGCTCGATCAGGCCGGCGTAGACCGGCAGGTCGAGGGCTTTCTTCACCAGCGTCGGGTTGGTGGTGCAGTCGACCGGGCGCAGGCGCTTGATGGCGTCGTAATCGCCGGTATCGGCGACGACGACGGACAGTTCGCGCAACTGGGCGAGCTTGGAGGGGGCCTGGGACATCATGGTTTCCTGTTGCAGGTGCGGCGCAGTGCGCTCAGCGGTGGAAATCGCCAGCCGCTTCGGGCTGGTAGTGAACAGCGGTGACGCGCAGGCGCAGCTTGCGGCCGCCCGGTGCGGTCCAGTCGATGGTCTGGCCAACCGACAAGCCCAGCAGGGCGCTGCCGACCGGTGCCAGCACGGACACGCGGCCCTTGTCGAAGTCCGCTTCGTGCGGATAGACCAGGGTCAGGGAATGTTTTTCGTTGTGCAGTTCGTCTTCGCAGTCCACACGGGAGTGCATGGTGACGATGCCTTCGGGGATTTCTTCCGGCGGCAGCACCTGCGCGCGTTCAAGTTCCTGCGCAAGGGCAACAGCGGCCGGGTGCCGGCTCAGGGCCGGGGAGTCCAGCAGGGCCTCAAGACGGGCCATGTCACGGGTGGAAACAACGATGGATGGTGGCAGACCGCTGTGGCTGGTCATGGGAATTCCTTATCTGATTGAAGAGCAAGCAAAAGGCGACGCTTTGTCGGCGCCGCCCGGATTTCGATTGTGCTGGTGAAGCGGGCCATCGGCGGCCCTGTGAAGATCATGGGGCCGGTGCGGCCCGGATGCAATGTGGGGGAGGGGGATGTTCAGGTTTTGGGGGTGCTGCGAAGTGCACCGCTCCCCAACCCTCCCCTCCGCCTGCGGCGCAAGGGAGGGAGCAAGGCTTGGCTCCCTCCCTTGCGCGGAGCGCAGGGGAGAGTTGGGGAGGGGTAGCTTTTAAGCTTGCGCTTGGGGCAGCAGTGATTGCCCCGGCGCCTCCAACAACCCAGCCGGCAGCTGTTTGAACAACTGCGAGAACTGCTCCAGAAACGCGCCCATCGCCGAGCTGCGGCGCCAGAGCATGCCGATCCTGCGGTTCGGTTGCGGATTGCCAGCAAACGGGATCAACCGCACGTTCTCCGGGCGCGCTACTGGCGGCTTCACTGCCAGCATCGGCAGCAGGGTGACGCCCACGTTCGCCGCGACCATCTGCCGCAGGGTCTCCAGACTGGTGGCCTGGAACTCGGATTTCTCCAGCGCACCCGCCATATGGCAGACATCCAATGCCTGATCGCGCAGGCAGTGACCGTCCTGCAACAGCAGCAGGCGTTGGTCGGACAGGTCATCCAACGTCAGCGAGGGGTGGCTGGTCAGTGGATGGCCTTCCGGCGCAGCCAGCACGAACGGTTCCTCGAACAGGAACTCGGTGTGCAGCTGCTCGTCGGCGACTGGCAGGGCCAGCAGCGCTGCATCGAGCTGGCCATTGCGCAGCTGTGCCAGCAACACATCGCTTTTCTCTTCGACCAACAACATCTCCAGCTGCGGGAAGCGCTGGCGAATCGCTGGCACCACATGCGGCAGCAGGTAGGGGCCGAGGGTCGGGAAGATTCCCAAACGCACGGTGCCGGCTTCCGGGTCACGGGCGCGACGGGCGGCTTCCTTCATCTGCTCTACTTCGGCCACGATGCTGCGGGCACGCGCGGCGGCCTCGCGGCCGGCCGGGGTCAGCATCACCTTGCGTGGCGCGCGCTCCACCAGTGGCACGCCCAGCTCTTCTTCCAGCTTCTTGATCTGGGTGGACAGGGTGGGCTGGCTGACGAAACTTGCCGCCGCCGCGCGGCCGAAGTGCTTGTGCTCGGCCAGCGCCACCAGGTATTTCAGGTCACGAAGGTTCATGTCGGGCTCCGCTCAGGCAGGCGCCGGCAGCTGCCGGCGCGGTCAAATCAAAGCCCCGCAACGCGGGGCTTTGAGGGCTTCAGGCGGTTGCTGCCTCTACCGCTGCAGGCTGCAGCACCGGCGTACGGATCAGATGATCGAAGGCGCTGAGTGCGGCGGTCGAACCGGCGCCCATCGCGATGATGATCTGCTTGTACGGCACCGTGGTGCAGTCACCGGCCGCAAACACGCCCGGCACATTGGTCTGGCCGCGATCATCGATGATGATCTCGCCGCGACCGCTGAGCTCCACCGTGCCACGCAGCCACTCGGTGTTCGGCAGCAGGCCGATCTGCACGAAGATGCCTTCCAGCTCGACCCGGTGCGAATCGCCACCGACGCGGTCGGTATAGACCAGGCCGTTGACCTTCTGGCCGTCGCCCAGCACTTCGGTGGTCTGTGCGTTGAGCACCACCTTCACGTTGGGCAGGCTGTTGAGTTTGGCCTGCAATACCTGGTCGGCACGCAGCTTGCTGTCGAACTCGAACACGGTGACATGGCTCACGATGCCGGCCAGGTCGATGGCCGCTTCCACGCCGGAGTTGCCGCCGCCGATCACTGCCACGCGCTTGCCCTTGAACAGCGGGCCGTCACAGTGCGGGCAGTAGGCCACGCCCTTGTTGCGGTACTCGTCTTCGCCCGGCACGTTCATCTGCCGCCAGCGGGCACCGGTGGACAGGATCACCGTCTTGGACTTCAGTGAAGCACCATTCTCCAGCTGCACTTCGACCAAGCCATCGGCACCGGCCGGCACCAGCTTGGCCGCGCGCTGCAGGTTCATGATGTCCACCTCGTACTCGCGTACGTGGGATTCCAGCGCGGCAGCCAGCTTCGGGCCTTCGGTGTGCTGCACCGAGATGAAGTTCTCGATCGCCATGGTGTCCAGCACCTGGCCGCCGAAACGCTCGGCAGCAACGCCGGTGCGGATGCCCTTGCGTGCGGCATAGATCGCCGCCGCCGCACCGGCCGGGCCACCGCCCACCACCAGCACGTCGAATGCATCCTTGGCCTTGATCTTCTCGGCCTCGCGGGCAACGGCGCCGGTGTCGAGCTTGGCGACGATCTGCTCCAGGCTCATGCGGCCGGAGTCGAACATCTCGCCACCCTGGAACACCATCGGCACTGCCATCACCTGGCGCTGTTCCACTTCCTGCTGGAACGTACCGCCCTCGATCACCGTGGTGCTGATCTTCGGGTTCAGGATCGCCATCAGCGCCAGCGCCTGCACCACGTCCGGGCAGTTGTGGCAGGTCAGCGACATATAGACGTCGAAGCTGTACTCGCCGTCGATCGCGATGATGCTGTCGATGACTTCCTGCGCGACCTTCGGCGGATGGCCGCCGGTCCACAGCAGGGCCAGCACCAGCGATTCGAATTCGTGGCCCAGCGGCAGGCCGGCGAAACGCACACCGTGGTTCTGGCCTTCGCGGGCGATCATGAAGGAAGGCTTGCGCGCATCGTCGCCGGAGCTGTCCAGCGAGATCTTGCCGCCGCCGGCCGCGACGATATCGTCAAGCAGGCCGCGCATGTCCTGGCTTGCGCTGCTGTCGTCGAGCGAGGCGATCAGGCGCAGTGGCTGGCGCAGCAGGCCCATGTACTGCTGCAGCTGGGTCTTGAGGCTGTCGTCGAGCACGGTCAACTCCTTCGTTGAGGCAAAGCGGGGGAGTGACGCCTCTGCGTCAAGCGGGGCGCCAGTAAAAAGTAGGGGTGAACCGCAGCGGGCTGCGTGGCGTGCGGGCGTGGTGCTGGCTGGCATCAACACGCTGCGGTTCACCCCCACGCCCGCCGCGAGGGCGGGGTGGGAGCGGGCAAGACTTGTTAGATCTTGCCGACCAGGTCCAGCGACGGGGTCAGGGTCTTTTCGCCTTCCTTCCACTTGGCCGGGCACACTTCGTTCGGGTGTGCGGCGGTGAACTGGGCAGCCTTCAGCTTGCGCAGGGTCTCGGACACGTCACGGGCGATCTCGTTGGAGTGGATTTCCGAGGTCTTGATCACGCCTTCCGGGTTGATCACGAAGGTGCCACGCAGGGCTAGGCCTTCTTCCGCAATGTGCACGCCGAAGGCGTTGGTCAGCTGATGGGTCGGGTCGCCGACCAGCGGGAACTTGGCCTTGCCCACGGCCGGCGAGGTTTCGTGCCACACCTTGTGCGAGAAGTGGGTATCGGTGGTCACGATGTAGACCTCGGCACCGGCCTTCTGGAACTCGGCATAGTTGTCAGCGGCGTCTTCAATCTCGGTCGGGCAGTTGAAGGTGAAGGCTGCCGGCATGAAGATCAGGACCGACCACTTGCCCTTCAGCGACGCATCGGTGACTTCAATGAACTTGCCGTTGTGGAAAGCATTGACCTTGAACGGCTGGACCTGGGTGTTGATAAGGGACATGAAGTTTCCTCTTGGGTGTAGGGCGGGGTGAATCGTTGGAGCAAAGACTAATAGGCAGAAACTAATAAAACAAATGAATTGGATGCATCGTATCAATAGATAAGGCCTATCAATTGATGCGCTGAAGCTGCCTCAAGGCCTGATATCGGGTGCTTTGCGGGCTTTCCAAGCCATCCAGGGCCAAGCTGAATGGCGCGGCATAGACAGGATTAATCCCAAGGCAAGGATCATGGCGGTAGGCAGGGACGGGTGCGCTGACTATCCTCGCCCTCCTGAACGAACCCGCGAAGAGGTACTGCAGTGTCCACGTTGAAGGTTGCCGAGCTGTTGCGGGAGGCCGCTGCACGCCTGCCGGGTGAAGATGCCCGCCATGAAGCCGAGCAGTTGCTGATCCACGTGCTGGGCGTGGAGCGGGCTTGGTTGTTCTCGCATGCCACCGACGAGGTGGATGCCGACGCGGTGGAGCGTTTCGAGGTGCTGCTGGCGCGTCGTGCCGAGGGTCACCCGCTGGCCTATCTGACCGGCCGTCGCGGCTTCTGGACGCTGGACCTGCAGGTCAACACGGCGACCCTCATTCCGCGTCCGGAAACCGAGCTGCTGGTCGAGCAGGCGCTGGCGCGGCTGCCGGCCGATGACATGGTGCGGGTGGCCGACATGGGCACCGGCAGTGGCGCAGTCGCCTTGTCGATCGCCAGCGAGCGGCCTTTGGCCACTGTGATGGCGACCGATGTGCTGGGCCCGACCCTGGCGATGGCGGTGAAGAACGCACAGGCGCACGGTCTGGAGAACGTGTGGTTCCGGCGAGGGCACTGGTACACGGCGCTGGGCGCGGATCGCTTCGACATGATCGTCAGCAACCCGCCGTATATCGCTGCAGGTGACCCGCATCTGGTGCAGGGTGATCTGCGTTTCGAGCCGCCGCCGGCCTTGGCCTCGGGGCCGGATGGCCTGGATGCGATCCGCGAGATTGTTGCCGGTGCGCATGAGCATCTGGTGCCCGGTGGCTGGTTGCTGCTGGAGCACGGTTGGGATCAGGGCGAGGCGATCCGCGCTCTGCTGGAGCAGGCTGGGTTTGTGGAAGCGCAGACGGTGCAGGATCTGGAGCAGCGTGATCGGGTGACGCTGGGGCGTTGGCCGGGTTGAGGTTGTTGTCGCTGTTGCGCTTGCCGCTTTTAAGCTGGTCATTCCCGCCTTCGTAGGAATGACAGCACCGAGAAGCGGAACCAAAGCCAAAGCAGAGCCAAAAGTACTGCTCAAGCTGGTCATTGAAGCCATTTCCTGTCCGTATCACACACCCGGGGATCTCCCGTAGCATCGCCGTTTCCAAGCCGGAGATGCCGATGATCCGTACCGCCTTCGCTGCCGTACTACTGGCCACATCACTGGGCTGCGCCGCAACGCCGGCTACCAGCAAACACGCGCCCATCCACCCCTTGCGCGAGGGCTCGCCGATGCAGGATGACTTCGCCGATCTGGCGCCCCTTGGCGAGGCCATTGGCGACAAGCGCATCGTCATGCTCGATGAGCTCACCCATGGCGAAGGCAATATCTACGAAAGCAAGGTGCGCACTGTGCGCTACCTGCATGAGCGCAAGGGCTTTGACCTGCTGGTGCTGGAAAGCGGCTTGTTCGACGTCGCCCGCCTATGGCAATCGCGGCTGCCACTGCGTGCCAACGCACCCGGCAACATCTTCTACATGTACGCCAACAGCGCCGAGGTGTGGCCGCTGTACGACTATCTGGACGCACAACGTGATACGCCGGATGCGATGCAGCTGGCTGGATTTGATGGACGTTTGAGCGGCGCATTTTCGCGGCGCCAGCTGGTGCCACAGCTGCGCGAACGCTTGCTGCGGCAGCCACTGGATGAAATGGCACGGCAACGCCTGCAGCTGCATCTGCAACAGGTGCAGCAATTGCTCGATGGCAAGCTGGCAATGGCGGACGCCGGCGCACGCAGGCGCTTCCTCGATGATTCGCAATGGCTGTTGCAACTGCTGCCAGCGCCGGACGCCGAGCACGCCGACGATGTATTCAACAGCGATGGCTTCTGGCGGCGCATCAACGCCAGTCTGCAACGCATGGCCGAAGTGGCTTGGCAGCTGCGGCCGTTCGACGAACACGATCCGGTCATGGCCGCCAACCTGCAATGGTTGCTGGAGCAGGCCTACCCGGGACGCAAGGCAGTCGTCTGGGGGCACTACGCGCATCTGAACAGACTTGGCGGCTACCGCGACGGTCATTCGCGTGGATTTCCGGTAGTGGACAACGTGACCCGCGCTTTGCCGCCTGCGCTGCAGAAGCAGACCTATGTGTTGCACTACGCAGGCGCGCAAGGAAGCTACCTCGATTACATCGATCAGCAGGTTCGCAAGGTGGACGCACGGCCGTCGCAGCTGGAGTCGCGCTTGACTGCCGATACCGCGGTCACAGCGGTGTTCGTCGATCTGCATGCGGGCAGCTTGCCCGGCGAGGAGGATCCGGCCAGCTGGCTGTGGGGCATGGACTACGCCGATGAATTGACGCTGCCCGAAGCACGGCAACGCTTCGATGGCATCTGGCTGCTGGATGGCATCACCCCGGCGACGTATGCAACGCCCTGATGGAGCGCTGCGGCGCAGACAAGACCGCAACAACGCTGCGTTAAACTAATCGTCCTGTTCCCAGCGAGGCTGCCATGCGCACGCTCTACCCCGCCATCGAGCCCTACGACACCGGCACGCTCAAGGTCGACGACCGCCACACGCTGTATTTCGAACAATGCGGCAACCCCAACGGCAAGCCGGTGGTGATGCTGCACGGCGGCCCCGGTGGCGGCTGCAGCGACAAGATGCGTCAGTTCCACGACCCGGCCAAGTACCGCATCATCCTGTTCGATCAGCGTGGCTCGGGCCGTTCCACCCCGCATGCAGACCTGGTCGACAACACCACCTGGGATCTGGTCGCCGACATCGAAAAGCTGCGCGAGAAGCTCGGCGTCGACAGCTGGCAGGTATTCGGCGGCAGCTGGGGCTCGACCTTGGCCCTGGCCTATGCTGAAACCCACCCGCAGCGCGTGACCGAGCTGGTGCTGCGCGGCATCTTCATGCTGCGTCGCTGGGAGCTGGAATGGTTCTACCAGGAAGGCGCCAACCGCCTGTTCCCGGATGCCTGGGAGCACTACCTGAAGCCGATTCCGGCAGTCGAACGCCATGACCTGATCTCGGCCTTCCACCGGCGCCTGACCAGCGACGACGAGGCCACGCGCCTGGCCGCCGCCAAGGCCTGGAGCGTGTGGGAAGGTGCCACCAGCTTCCTGCATGTGGACGATGACTTCGTCAACAGCCACGAAGACCCGCAGTTCGCGCTGGCCTTCGCCCGCATCGAGAACCATTACTTCGTCAATGGTGGCTTCTTCGAGGTGGAAGACCAGCTGCTGCGCGACGCGCACAAGATTGCCCACATCCCGGGCGTGATCGTGCACGGCCGTTACGACGTGGTCTGCCCGTTGGCCAATGCCTGGGAACTGCACAAGGCCTGGCCGAAGGCGCAGTTGCAGATCAGCCCGGCGTCTGGCCATTCGGCATTTGAAGCCGAGAACGTTGACGCACTGGTACGCGCAACCGACAGCTTCGCCGGCTGATAAGCGAAGCCCCTGTAGTGCCGAGCCATGCTCGGCATGGGGCTTCACCGCTGAAACCTTGAGATTGTGGGACCGGCGTTAGCCGCGAAGCTCGTAGATGTCCAGATGGCAGAAGTGCCCGATGGATCATTGTTCCCAGCTTCGCGGCTGACGCCGCTCCCACAGTTGTTGGTTTGCTGGGAAACCCTTGCCGAGCATGGCTCGGCACTACGGCTTTGCTCCCTTTCGCGCAGCGAAGGGGAGGGTTGGGGAGGGGGGCTTTGGCTGGTGCTTTCAGAGCTGCGCGGCTGATGCTGTTCCTGGATTTGTCGGGTTGCTGGTAAGGCCCCTGCCGAGCATGGCTCGGCACTACAAAGCTGTTTGGCCAAAAAATCACCAGTGCCTGCGGGGCGTTGGTACACAAGGGCTGCAGGCTCTTATCCACAGCTTGTATATATGCCGGGACACAGCCCGTGTGGACAACGCGAGCTGGAATCGGCGCGATCGGGTCTCACCATTCGCCGGCCAACAGGGCCTCTGCCAGAACCTTCAACTTGGGCGATACCTGCCGCGATGGCGGATAGACCAGCGACAGTGCACGAGTTCGCCCTTCATGGGCCTGCAGTACCCGCTGCAAACGCCCATCGTCCAGGGCGTCGGCGACGGCGAAGTCCATCACCTGGACGATGCCGACGCCTGCCAGCGCGGCTTCCACCAGCGGGTCGCCGCTGTCGAACACCATCCGCGTCGGCGGGGTGAAGTCGTGCATCTGCCCATCCAGCGCCCGGAACTGCCAGTCGACCAGGCGTCCACTGCGCAGATTGCGCACCGCCAGACAGGTGTGTTCCTGCAGCGCTTCCACCGTTGCAGGCTCTCCATGGCGGGCAAGGTAGTCCGGCGCGGCAACCGTTACCCAGCGCAAGGGCCGTAACGGGCGCGCCACCAGCCGTACGTCGCTGATCGGGCCGGTGCGCAGGGCTGCGTCAAAACCTTCTTCGGCCAGGTCGACCAGGCGGTCATTGAGTACCAGTTCGAACTGCAGTTGCGGATGCGCGGCGATCAGTTTTCCGGCCAAGGGCACCAGAACCTTGCGCCCGAACATCGAGGGCGCGGTCAGCTTCAACACGCCGGAGGGAACACAGGGGCGATCTCCCAGCTGACGCTGTGCGTCTTCCAGTCCATTCAGCAGTGGCTGGCAGTGTTCGACGAACTGGCGCCCGTCCGGCGTCAGGCTGACGTTGCGGGTGTTGCGGTGGAGCAGACGCACGCCCAATGACTGCTCCAGTCGGCTGATCGCCCGTGACAGGCCGGATTGGCTCAGTCCAAGCTGGCCTGCGGCAACGGTGAAGCTGCGGGCATCGGCAACCTGCACCAGCATGCGTACGGCGTTGAGGTCCATGGCGTCCATTGATGCAAATCCGCATTACACATATGTGTGTATCCTGATTTATCTGCGCGACGTCATCAATAAGACTGTGCGCCCCGCGCTTCTGGATTCACGCAATGCAGGTTTCATCGTCTCCACCCTCCGCTACACCGCGGCTGGCGCTTGCGCTGCTGGCCACGGCACAACTGATCATCGCGCTCGACGCAACCATCATCTTCGTCGCCCTGCATGACATGGGGCGCGCGCTTCAGATCAATGCGCAGCAGCTGCAATGGGTGGTCAGCGCTTACACCGTCGCTTTCGGCGGCTGCCTGTTGCTGGGTGGCCGCGCGGCGGATCTGCTTGGCAAGCGGCGTTTCTATCGGCTGGGCATGGCCTTGTTCGCGTTGGCTTCGCTGGTTGGCGGCTTCAGCAGCAGCGCTTGGCTGTTGGTGGCGGCACGGGCGGTGCAGGGTATTGGTGCGGCTTTGTTGTTCCCGGCCACCTTGGCCTTGATCAATACGCTGTACGCCGAAGGCGCGCCGCGCAATCGCGCGCTGGCGATCTGGAGCATGGCCAGCGCCGGTGGCCTCGCACTGGGAACCTTGCTTGGTGGCGTGCTCACCCAGCAGTTCGGCTGGGCATCGGTGCTGCTGGTGATCGTGCCGATTGCCGGCGCATGTGCAGTGTTGGGTGGCTATTGGTTGCCGTTGGACGGCCCGCGTGCGCGCGGCCGTTCCTTCGATCTCGCCGGCTGTTTCACCGTGACCGTCGGCGGCAGCCTGCTGGTCACCACCCTGGTGCAGGGGCCGGAATGGGGTTGGGCAGCGCCGATTACGCTGGCCTGCCTGCTGCTGTCGTTGTTGTTGCTGGCAGCGTTCGTGCTGATTGAAAAGCGCAGTGCCGATCCGCTGATGCACTTCGCCTTGCTGCGGGTGCCGGGGCTGCGCGCCGCGATGTGGCTGACCATGTTGTTCATGAGCAGCTTCGGCGTGCAGTACTACTTCCTTGCGCTGTACTACCAGGATGGCTACGGCTGGAGCCCGTTGCAGGCAGGCATGGCCTTCCTGCCGCCGACCCTGGTATGCACCGTCGGCATCCGCATCGCCGAACGCATGCTGGCGGTGCGCTCGCCGCGGCAGGTGCTGGCGTGGGGATTGGCGGCGGGGGCAGTGGGTATCGCAGGCGTTGCTGCCGCCTTGCCGCACGGCGCGGCTTACTGGCCACTGCTGCCAGGTATCGTGCTGCTCAGCCTGGGCCAGGGCATGACGTGGACGGCAATGTGGATCGTGGCCGGGCAGGGCGTTCCTGCCGCGCAGCAAGGCGTGGCCTCGGGCATGGCGGCGACCGCGCAGCAGATCGGTGGAGCGTTGGGCCTGGCTGTGCTGGTGATGCTGGCCAATGCGGCGCGTGCAGCCGCGCCGGCCGACAGCGCGCAGGCGCTGCAGGGATTGGTCCATGCGCAATATGGCGCTGCACTGTTCGCTGCATTCGGTGTGGTGGTTGCGTTGCGTCTGCGGCCTGCACCGCTAGACTGCAGCTCCGCAGATTGCCAGCCCAGCGACGCATGATTGAACTGTTGGATCTCCGCCAGACCTTGGACAGCTTCGCCAGCTGCAACGACGACGATGAGGTGTGGGCGCGCTACGGCTGGGTCCACGCCAGTGATGGCGGTGCGTTGCGTGCTTCGTTCTGGCTGCCGGCCAGCGAGGCGGAAGCGTTTGATGATGACGAGCTGCCGACGGCCGCACGTGCCTTGGGTCTTTCGAGTTTTCTGGAACCGGCCACCTTTGCCGATGTGCTCGATGTGCAGAAGCGCCAGCGTCCGCTATCGACGCTGGAGGACTACGCGGCGGCGCTGGACTACTACGCCGAGTACGACGCGTTCCTGCAGGTGCCGGGTATCGATGAAGCCCTGGGCGAGGCTTCCGATGCGGAGCAGGCAGCAGCGCTGGCGATTGGTGTCGGGCCCGGTATCTACGCCAGCTTCGATGTGGTGCTGTCGCAATGTCCTGCGCAGCATGTGAAGGATGCAGCGCGGCAGGTGGCGGGAGTGTTGGCTGTATCGATTGGCGAGGCTTTGGCTGCTTGCCGCGATCTGCCGGTGTGTCTGGGTGAGCAGCTGGACCGGAAGCGCTGTGCCGGGATTGTCGCGGCCTTCGATGCCTTCGGCGTGCCGTTGCAGGTGCGGGGCTACAAACCCTTCCCGTGGTCAGCAGTGCCGACGCCGACGGTTGTTGCAGGAGCGGTGTAAGCCGCGAAGCTGGCAATGCATGATGCGAGACATTGCAGTTGCCGGAAGCTGCACCGGCTTCGCGGCTTACGCCGCTCCCACAAAAGCGTCAGCACCCGTAGTGCCGAGCCATGCTCGGCAGGGGCTCTACAAGCGCAACATCCGACACGCCATCAGCTTCGCGGCTTACGCCGCTCCCACAAAAGCGTCAGCACCTGTAGTGCCGAGCCATGCTCGGCAGGGGCTCTACAAGCGCAACATCCGACACGCCATCAGCTTCGCGGCTTACGCCGCTCCTACAGCACGGCGCTGCGAGGTTCCCGCATGGCGAGCAACGTCGGCTGCAACTTGCGGAACACCCGCTCCAGTCGCTGCGCCCACGCCTGCTGCCCAGCCGCATCGGCAATCAGGTCCTGGCGGATCTCCAGTTCCACATGCACCAGGCCGCGGCCTTCGCCATGCACCGGCACCGCATAGTCGCTGCTGCTGTTCACCGAATACGGCTGGTTGTCGCCAACCTCCAGATCGCCTTCCTCGCGCAAGGCCTGCAGCAGCGCATGCGCAAAGCGGGTGTCCTGGTGATACAGCACGCCTGCGTGCCACGGACGCGCAACGCCGGCCATCGCCGGGGTGAAGCTGTGCATCATCACCAGCAGGGTCGGCACACCTGCATCGCGCCGGCGGTCCAGCTCGGCATCGATGCGCGCATGGTAGGGCGCGTGGATCGCATCGATACGCTGTTGGCGTTGTTGCGGATCAAGGCCGAGATTGGCGGGAACAGTGGTGCCATCGCTGACTTCAGGGATCAGCGTCGGCGACACCAGCGGCCGGTTGCAGTCGATCAGCAACCGCGAATAGGTCTGCTCGATGGCCCAGGCGTCCAGGCGTTCGGCCAAGATGCGGGTGGTGCCGGCGATGCCGATGTCCCAGCCGATGTGCCGGTCCAGTTCGGCCTGCGGCAAGCCCAGGTCCTGCAGCGCCAGCGGCACGCGTTGGCCGGCATGGTCGGCCAGCAACAGGAACGGTGAGGCCCCGTGCGGGTTGTGCACGGTGTAAACCGCTGGATCATCGGCGCCGAACAGCGCAGCGATGCCGTTCAAGCCAGAATCAGCCACGCGCACGTCCATCCAGATGGTGTTCGATCATCCACAGCCCGGCCCACAGCTTGGCATCCAGCTCATAGCCTTCGCCCATCTTCTCCACCAGCCAGGCAGCTGCGCGCTGGCGCGGGATGCTGTGCACGGTGATGTCCTCGCTCGCATCGCCGCCGCCGTCGCCGACCTTGCGCAGGCCGGTGGCACGCACGAAGGCGATCTTCTCGCTGCTGGCGCCCGAGGAGGTGGGGCCGATCATCAGCACTTCGGCATGGTCGGCGGTCCAGCCGGTTTCCTCTTCCAGCTCGCGCACGGCCGAAACCTCGATGGATTCACCAGCATCGATATCGCCAACCAGCCCGGCCGGCATCTCGATGGTGCGCGCCTGCAGCGGCACGCGGAACTGCTCGACGAACAGCACTTCATCGTCCGGCGTGACCGCGATGATGATCGCGGCCAGCCCGCCGGCATGGGTGCGCTCGCTGTACTCCCAGGTACCGCGCACCAGCATGCGCTGGTATTTGCCTTCGTAGACGACGCGGGGTTCAGCAGTGTTCTGGCTCATGCGAACTCGTTGGCTGGAGTGGAAGGGGATTGCAGGCCGGCAGCAGTCATCAGCCGGCGGCGGGTCATCGGGCCGAAACGCAGTGCCTCGCACAGGCCGCCGAGCATGTCGCCGTCGCCATTGGCGCGCACGAAGCCGCCGGCAGCGTTGTGCAGCGGTGCGTTCAAGGCAACCGTGGTCAGTTGGCGGAACAGCAGCGCCTGTTCGCGCTGCTCACGCAACCGTACCGCCATGGTGGCGGCGCCGCGCAGGCGCAGGAATGGCACTTCGTCGATTCGTTCGAGCAGGGTGTCCATACTGCCGAAATGGGCCAGCAGTACCGCCGCCGATTTGGCGCCGATGCCGGAGACGCCGGGGATGTTGTCGACCGCATCGCCGCTCAGGGCCAGATAGTCGGCGACCTGGTGGGCGTGCACGCCTTGCCGTGCCTTCACTCCGTCCGCGCCCCAGCGCTGGTTGCGGGCGTAATCCCACTGTTCGTCGTGCTCCAGCAGCAGCTGCGACAAATCCTTGTCGGCCGAGACGATCACGCCGCGCAGGCGGCCGCGACTGGCGTGCAGGGCACTGCCGATCAGGTCATCGGCCTCGAATTCGCGGTCGGCCAGCACTTCCAGGCCCAGCGCAGCGCACAGCGCCTTGCAATGGGCGAACTGGCGGCGCAGCTCCTCCGGGGCCGGATCGCGGTTGGCCTTGTAAGAGGGGTAGAGCGCGTGGCGGAAGCAGCTGTCCAGTGCCTCGTCGAAGGCCACGGCGATATGCTGCGGGCGCTCGCGTTCCAGCAGGTCGAGCAGGAAGCGGGCAAAACCGTGAACTGCGTTTACCGGCCATCCCTGCGCATCCTGGAACTCATTGGGGATGGAGTGCCAGGCGCGGAACACATACAGACTGGCATCAATCAGGTAGAGCGGCTGCAGCGGGGCGTTGGCAGCGCTCACGGCTGCCAGTCCTGCAGCAGCTTTGCCGGATCGGGGCGTTCGCGGTCGGGCACGGCGATCTTCGGCGTGCCGATATGGATGAAGCCGACGATCTGCTCGTTGCTGGCCAGGCCCAGGTGGCGGGCGACTTCGGGGTCGCCGCTCATCCACGCGGTCAGCCACTGCGCGCCGAAGCCAACGCCCTGCGCGGCCTGCAGCAGCGCGAAGCAGACGCAGCCGGCGGTGAGCAGTTGCTCCTGCATGGGCACTTTGGGGTTGTCCTGCAGGCGGGCGATCACGGTGATGATCAGCGGTGCATGCGAGAAGCGTTTGCGGTCCTTCTCGACCGCCGCGTCAGATGCATTGGGGTCGCGTTGGCGGCTGCGCTGGGCCAGGAACTCACCCAGGGCGTGGCGGGCGTCGCCCTGCAGACGCAGGAAGCGGAACGGCACCATCTTGCCGTGATCCGGTACCCGGACGGCCGATTGCAGCATGCGCAGCTGCGTGGCGTGGTCCGGCGCTGGCTCGCCCAGTTGCAGGGAGGGCACCGAATGGCGCTGATCCAGCGCTTGCAGGAAGCAGTTGTCGGACATGGGTCACAGGGGCTGAGGCGGCTATTGATTATAGACGTCGCCGATGTACCGGCCCCTTGCCGCAGACCGGGGTCAGTTTTGTGCGCTCTGTTATGTGCCCTGAACAAACCGTGGGTCGCTAATATGCGTCGAGACGCTTAGCATTGCTGGTATTGCGGTGAAGCGATCATGAGGTGGGAAATGCGTACTGCATCACTTACCCTGTTCATCTTCTCCGCCTACCATGCGCGTGCGGATTCAGGGGCCGCGTCTGCATTTCCTCAATCGTTTACAAGAAGATCAGCGCCTGTATGGGTGTGGAGCCTTTGCGCATGATGTCCAGTCCGCATCCCGCCGGTCAGCCCGGTCGTAACCAGAACCTGCTTGGTGTGGCCCGCGAGGCTGCCCTGCCTGTGCTGTCACAGGCTTTTGCCAAGGTGCTGGCGGGGTTTGACGACGCCTTGTTCGACCGTGCGGAGACAGCGGGCCCGTCGCAGCTGGCGTTCCTTGATGGCATGCGTGAGCTGCGCCGCCGCCGCGATGAAATCTCCCGTCGCTTCGACTCGCACCTGCAGCAGGCCTGGGCCGCGCTTGAAGCAGGCACCCCGCAGTCGGCGGAAACCGTACTGGCCGGGCAGAGTGAGGGCGGTCTGAGTCTGGTACCCGAACACATTCTTGAGTCACGCCTGGCCGTGCGCAATTTTGCGACCGTGCTGCTGCGCGACTGGAAGCAGGTATTGCTGCGCATCGATCATCGCCTGGCCTGGGTGGCCGGGGTGGCGGCGCTGGATGCTGATACCAATCCGATCGGCCCGGAGCACATTGGTGTTGCCGTGCACGAGGCGTTCTATACCTGCGACCTGACCGCAGAAGTGCGGCTGGTGCTGTTCAAGCTGTGCGAGCGTGAGTTTGCGGCCGGTATCGGCAAGCTCTACCAGGCAGTAGACGAGCGACTGGCTCAGGCCGGTGCCGCCCCCGAGATCGCTGCACCACGACGCTCCGCACCGCAGCGCACGCCTGCTGAACAGATGGAGCAGGCTGCACAGGAAGAAGAGGAAGGATTTGACCCGGGTCACGCGCCGATGTGGGCGCGGCGCTTCTCCGAACGCTGGAGCCAGCGCCGCGGCAGCATGGCTGGCCAGGCTGCCGCGCAGGCCGCGGCGGGTTTCGAGGCCGAGCAGGCCTATGGCAACCCGCAGAACATGGTGCTGGAAGCACTGCACGAACTGCTGGCGCAAAGCCGGCAGACCCGTGAAGGCAGCTCGCCGTCTTTCGCGGAAGCGGGGCAGGCCGGTGCTGGTCATCAGCGTTCCTTGAACCAGCGCGAGATGATGTCGGTGTTGTCATTGCTGCAGGCCACGCCCAGCGCAACCCTGCGTGCGGCGGTGGGCGAGGATGGTGAATCGCTGGCGCAGCGGCTCAAAAGTGAAGTGCTGTCCGGCGCGACGCGGCTGGGCGTTGACCCGCAGCAGACGCATCTGGACCCGCAGGACGAGGATGCCATCGACCTGGTGGGGATGCTGTTTGACGTGATGCTGGATGAGCGTGATCTGGAAGGGCGCTCGCGCGAGCTGATCGGTCGGCTGGTGGTGCCTTTCGTCAAGGTCGCCATGCTCGACCGGCGCATGTTCGTGCAGAAGACCCATCCTGCGCGCAAGCTGCTCAATTCGCTGGCCGAGGCCTGCGAGGGCAATGCCGGTGAAAGCCAGGCCGAGCGCGCGCTGATGGGCAAGGTCGAAGAAATCATTGAAAGGCTGACCGCCGAGTTCAACGAGAACCTGGCGATCTTCCTCACCCTGGAGGAAGAATTCCGCGACTTCCTGGCCCAGCATCGGCGCCGGGTTGAAATCACTGAACGGCGTGCGGCAGAAACCCAGCGCGGCCAGGAAAAGCTGGAAGTCGCGCGCAACCGTGCTACTGCCGAGCTGGACAAGCGTGTTGCCGACGCGACCCTGCCCAAGGCCATTGCAGATTTCCTGCGCCAGCCCTGGAATCACCATCTCACCCTTACCTTGCTGCGCGAGGGCGACGAAGGCGAGGGCGTGACCGAAGCCTTGAAGCTGGCCGACGACGTACTGGAAGAAGTCGCCGAGGCGCGCCGTCATATCGTTGGCAAGCCCTGGCTGCAATCTTGCCAGCCTGGCTTGCGCAAGGTGTTTGCCAGTGTCGGCCTGCACGGCGATGGGGGTACTACGGCGATCGACGCATTGCATGACACCTTGCAGTCCGTCGCCGAGCTGCGCCCTGAACTGGAACGCGCGTTGCCGGAACTGCCACAGGTTGCGCTGCCGACGCCCCCCGCCCCGGAAACGCCCGCCATCGAATTTGGCAGTGCGACCAAGGCCGAAGATTTCGATGACACCGATGCCGAGCGTTTCCGCAGGATGGAGATTGGTACCTGGCTGGATTTCATCGACAAGGACGGCAAGATGCAGGCCGGCAAGTTGTCGTGGGTGAGTCCGATCTCCTCGCGGCTGCTGTTCGTCAACCGTCGCGGCATCCGTTTCTGCGTGGCCTCCCCGGAAGAGTTGGCGGTGATGGTGCGCTTGGAGCGGCTGCGTCCGCACGTGGATGACGGCGCCTTCGACAGCGCCATGCAAGGGGTGATCGACCGCCTTGAGCCACAGGGCGCAACGCACTGATTGCAAACCGGCAGGCCAGGGCCTGCCGCACAGGGCACCGGCTTTGCTACGATCCGGCGGTTGATCCGCTGCGCATCGAGGACTGGAATGGCCGTAGATGTCTTGGTATTGAAGGAAACCGCCGAAGGCGAGCGGCGCGTCGCCGCCACGCCGGAAACGGTGAAGAAGCTTGTTTCAGCCGGTGCACAGGTCCACCTGCAGGCTGGCGCGGGAACGGCCGCGGGCTTCCCCGATCAGGCCTATGTGGATGCCGGAGCACAGCTGGGCGACGCGCTGGAAAGCGCGGAGCTGGTGCTGTGCGTGCAGGCGCCCTCCTTGCCGACTATCGCGCGCCTGAAGACCGGTGCGGTGTTGGTGGGCGGTGTGCAGCCTGAAGCCGATCCTGGGCGCGCTGCAGCACTGCAGGCACGGCAGTTGCAAACCTTTCCATTGGAACGATTGCCGCGCACCACCCGTGCGCAGGCGATGGATGTACTCAGCTCGCAGGCCGGCATGGCCGGTTACAAGGCGACCTTGATCGCCGCACAACTGGCGCCGCGCTTCTTCCCGATGCTGACCACCGCTGCCGGCACCATCCGCCCGTCGAAGGTATTGATCGTTGGCGCTGGGGTTGCCGGCCTGCAGGCGGTCGCCACGGCCAAGCGCCTGGGTGCCGCAGTCGAGGGCTTCGATGTGCGCCCGGAAACCCGCGAGCAGATTGAATCTTTGGGCGGCAAGTTCCTCGATCTGGGCGTCAGTGCGGCAGGTGAGGGCGGTTACGCCCGGCAGCTGACCGACGAAGAGCGTGCCGAACAGCAGCGTCGCCTGGCCGAGCATCTGAAAGGTGTGGATGTGGTTGTCTGCACCGCTGCGGTGCCGGGGCGTCCTGCGCCGAAGATCGTCACCGCGGCGATGGTGGCGGGTATGCGCCCGGGCAGCGTGATCGTCGACCTGGCGGCGGAGACCGGCGGCAACTGCGAAGCTACCCAACCGGGCCAGACCATCGATGTTGGTGGGGTGACGGTTGCGGGTCCGCTGAATCTGGCCAGCATGGGCGCGGTGCACGCCAGCGAAATGTTCGCGCGCAACGTCTACAACTTTGTGGCCTTGTTCCTGAAGGACGGCAAGTTGGCGTTCGACTGGAACGATGACCTGCTGGCCAAGACGGTGTGGCCGCAACGCCCGGCCGGTGGTGAAATCCCGCCGGTGTGACCAGCAGCGCCAGGTGTAGAGCCGAGCCCTGCTCGGCTGGAGGTCTAGCCGGAGACCATCTTGTGGGAGTGGCGTCAGCCGCGAAGCCGGTCATCCATCGGGGTGCGGGCTTGTCCGTAATTTCATTGAAGCCAGCTTCGCGGCTGACGCCGCTCCTACAGCGCTGATACGTCGCGGGGAAAGCCCCTGCCGAGCATGGCTCGGCACTACACGCAGGCGGCGCGCGGGCTTTAGCCCCTCTCCCGTTTACGGGAGAGGGGTTGGGGTGAGGGCAGCTTTTCGCCGGGAAAGCCCCTGCCGAGCATGGCTCGGCACTACACGCAGGCGGCGCGCAGGCTTTAGCCCCTCTCCCGTTTACGGGAGAGGGGCTGGGGTGAGGGCGGCTTTTCGCTGGGAAAGCCCCTGCCGAGCATGGCTCGGCACTACACGCAGGCGGCGCGCGGGCTTTAGCCCTCTCCCGTTTACGGGAGAGGGGCTGGGGTGAGGGCAGCTTTTCGCCGGGAAAGCCCCTGCCGAGCATGGCTCGGCACTACACGCAGGCGGCGCGCAGGCTTTAGCCCCTCTCCCGTTTACGGGAGAGGGGTTGGGGTGAGGGCGGCTTTTCGCTGGGAAAGCCCCTGCCGAGCATGGCTCGGCACTACCGACGGGATCAGCGCGGGGAGCGTGTCGCTGGCGGGTTGGCCTGCACCCATTGCCGGCGCTGTTCCGGGCTCATCTTGTTCCATTGCTCGCGCAGCTGCTGGCGCTGGTCCTTGTCCATGCCGCGCATCTTGTCGAACAGCGCCTGCGCATCGCGGCGCTGGTCCGGGGACATGTTCTCGAAGCGGTGCATGCCGCGTCGCGCCTGTTCGCGCTGTTCGGGGGTCATCTGCTGCCAGCTGCGGGCATGCTCATAGTTGCGCTGGCGGCGTTCGGGGGAGGAGCTGTTCCAGCGATCCCGCACCGGTGCGATCAGGGTCTCGCGCTGGGCCGGGGTCAGCTGATCCCATTCGGGTAGTTGTTGCTGGGCAGCGACCGGGGCACTGGCGCAGGCCAGCAGCAGCGGCAGCAGCAGATGGGGCAGCAGATGGGGCAGCAAGGTTTTCATCGTCGTCATTCCATCGCCAGATTGTCGGAGCCCAGCCACAGGTACAGCTCTGGGCTTTCGTCGAACAGCAAGCTGTCGTCAGCGTCGGGGTTCTGGCTGGCGATCAGGGGCGCAGCAGGTGGCTGCGCGCTGTGGTTGAACTGCATTGCCACCGGCACGGCCAGCAGTACCGAGCAGGCGGTAGCCAGCCACCAGCGATGACGGCGCCATATCGATGGCGTGCTCGCCATGCTGGCCTGCTGACGGGCATGTCGCAGCCGCGCAAGGGTAGCCGGGGACAATGCGGCATCGGCCTGCTGCTGCAGCTGTCGGGCCTGATGGTCGAATGCTTCGGGACTTGTGGGCAGGCGGTTCACCGCGTGGCCTCCAGTTGTTTCTGCAATGCGTCGCGGGCGCGCGACAGGTGGGTTTTTACCGAGCCTTCAGAACAGCCCATGGCCTTGGCGGTGGTGGCCACATCCAGCTCCTGCAGCACGCGCAGGCTGAAAGCTTCGCGCTGCCGGGCCGGCAGCTGCCGCAGGGCCTGCACGAGCTGCGCGTACTCGCGCTGTTGCTCATGCGTCTGCGCCGGGCCAGGGGCTTCGTCGGCCCAGTCGATGGTGCTGTCCTGGTCGTGGTCTTCCTGAGGAGCCCAGAACTTCAGGCGGAAGCTGCGGCGCCGCTGCAGGTCGATGATGCGCCGACGCAGGATGCTCCAGAACAGCGCTGTCCATTCCTCTGCTGGCCGCTGGCGGTAGCCGAGCATGCGCTCCATGGCGTCCTGTACCGCGTCCAGCGCATCGTCGCGCTGGCGCAGGCCGGCTTCGGCAAAACGGAACGCACGCGGGCCGATGCCGGCCAGGAAGGTATCCAGCGAGGCAGGTACAGCGGCAGGCGGCATCAGGGGCGGGCTGGTCACCAGCACAGGGTAGCGTCTCGGTCGTGGTCTCTGGGGCAGATAACGCACGGGCGCGCAAACGGTTGACAACGCAACGGTCGCGCCGGCTTCGGCCAGATGGTTATGATGCCCGACAGGCGCTTCCAGCCTCGGAGAGACCAAGCAATGAGCGACGGGTTCGTAGCGTTGTACATCTTCATGCTGGCAGCGATTGCCGGCCACGTGATCATCTCGCGGGTGCCGGTGATCCTGCACACACCCTTGATGTCCGGTTCCAACTTCATCCACGGCATCGTGCTGATCGGGGCGATGGTGGTGCTCGGCCACGCCGATACCACGCTGGAGAAGGTCATCGGCTTCATCGCCGTGGCCTTGGGTGCAGGCAATGCGGCCGGCGGCTACGTGGTGACCGAGCGCATGCTGGACATGTTCAAGAGCTCGAAGAAGCCGGAAGGGAAGGACAAGTGAGTTCATCCACCGGTGTTGCAGACCGAACCCCGATCGGCGCACGGCGGGTTTTCCAGTGGCTCAGCTACCTGCAGTACCCGGCCTTGCTGGTCGCCTTCGCCTATGCGGCGCGGCCGCTGTTCAATGGCATGGAGGGCGCGCTCGATGCCTACAACAGCGCACTACTGTATGCGGGTGTGGGCGTGGGCATGTCCTCGCTGCAGGACCCGTCCAAGACCCAGAACAACGTGTCCAGGAAAGTCTGGCAGGACCCGCGCAAGGGCGGCTTGATGCTGTGGCTGCTCAGCGCGCAGGCACTGCTGCCGATCGTGCTGGGATTGCTGGGCGCCGCGCTTGCGCCGACCACCGCCTTGTCACAGTTGGCGCTGGGTATGGTGGCGTTCGGGCTTGGCATGATCGGCCTGCTCAAGACCGCCATTGAAATGCGCGAACACCATCGCCTCGACAAGCAGTCTCCTCGCCATACCGACACGGCTCTGGAGGCCGGTGCATGAGCATATCGATCCTGGTCAACACGAGTTATCTGGTCGCTGCCACGCTGTTCCTGCTGGGGCTGCAGCGCATGGCCTCGCCCAAGACCGCACGCAGCGGCATCCAATGGGCTGGCGCCGGCATGCTGATCGCCACCGCGGCCACGTTTTTGCTGCCGGGACTGCACAACCTGGCGTTGATCGCCGTTGCCCTGGTGCTGGGCACAGGCTTGGCGTGGGTGTCGGCGAAAAAAGTGGCCATCACCGACATGCCGCAGATGGTGGCGCTTTATAACGGCATGGGCGGTGGCTCGGCGGCAGCGATTGGTGCGGTGGAGCTGCTGCGCTTCTCAGACCTTGCCAACCGCGATACCAGCCATTGGAGCGCGCAGGCCATCGCCGATCTTTCGGCGCGGCTACCGTCGAACACGGTGCTGGCACTGGCAGTGATTGGTTCGGCGATCGGTGCGGTGTCGCTGTCGGGCTCGATTATTGCCTGGGCAAAGCTCGATGGTCGGCTGGACAAGCGCGTCACCTTCCCGGGGCAGCAGATTTTCAATCTATTGGTCGCCGTCGCGATGGTGGTGCTGGGCGCGTGGGCAGCAATCAGCCTGCAGCCGCTGGCGATCATCAGCTTCTTCGTGGTCGCCCTGGCGCTGGGCGTGCTGATGACGTTGCCGATTGGCGGCGCCGACATGCCGGTGGTGATTTCGCTGTACAACGCGTTTACCGGTCTTGCAGTGGCGTTCGAAGGTTACGTGCTCGGCAACGAGGCCTTGATCATCGCCGGCATGATGGTTGGCGCGGCCGGCATCCTGCTGACCCGCCTGATGGCCAAGGCGATGAACCGGCCGATCAGCGGTGTGTTGTTCTCCAACTTCGGTGGCGGCGGGCAGGGTGCGGAAATCAGCGGCACGCAGAAGCCGATCGAGGCGGCCGATGTCGCGGCGATGATGGCCTTCGCCGAGCGCGTGGTGATCGTGCCCGGTTACGGCATGGCGGTAGCGCAGGCCCAGCACAAAATCTGGGAGCTGGCGCAGCGCCTGATCGAACGCGGGGTCAAGGTGAAGTTCGCGATCCACCCGGTGGCCGGGCGCATGCCCGGGCATATGAACGTGCTGCTGGCCGAGGCTGGTGTGCCTTATGACCTGATCGCCGACATGGACGACATCAATCCGGAGTTCGCCAACACCGACGTGTCGTTGGTGATTGGTGCCAACGACGTGGTCAACCCGGTCGCCAAAACCGACCCGACCAGCCCGATCTACGGTATGCCGATCCTGGATGTGGTCAATTCCAGGAACACCATCGTCATCAAGCGCGGCAAGGGCACTGGTTTTGCCGGTATCGAGAACGCGCTGTTCTACGCCGACAACACCCGCATGTTGTACGGCGACGGTGCCGAAGCGGCCAGCGCCCTGGTCAGTGAACTCAAGGCGCTGGACGGCGGGCATTGAGGCGGCTGGGTGGTGGTCAGGAGGCCACCGCCCATTGCTGCATGGGAGTTGCAACCACGGTATTGCGGGGAGGCTGCAGATTGGGGGCGACCAATGCGCTCGCCTGCACCTGCCGGCCGCGTCTGGCGGCGGTGGTGGTGCAGCCGAAGGCGTGTTTGAACGCGCGGCAAAACGCGCTTTCACTTTCAAATCCCAATGATTCGGCGATCTCGCAGACGGACAGGTCGGTGTTGCACACCATGTCCAGTGCACGCTTGTTACGCAATCTTGCGGCGTACTCGCTGGGTGTTTCACCAAAGACGTCGCGGTAGATGCGGATCAGGTGGGTGGGGGAGTAGTTGGCCACGGCGGCGAGACTGATCAGGTCCAGCCGGGTCTCGACCGTACAACGGATCAGGTGTTGCACGCGCAACAGCCGCAGCAGCGTTTGATGGCGACGCAATACGGTGCGGCCGCTGCAGCGCTCAAGTTGACCCTGCAACGGTTGCTGGCGCTCGATCAGCGCATCGCGCAGCAAGCCCAGTTTGTATGCCGCGTCGTTGCTGGCGAGGATGTGCCTGGACCAGCGCGGGCGGCACAGGTGCACGATCGCGCGTGCGAGCTCCTTGTCGCAGATGATCTCGCGGGGAATCAAACCGTTGATGATGGATGCCGTGGACTTTGGCGGCTTCTGCCAGAGTCCCGCGGGTGCGGCGACGCACAGCCACCAGCCTTGCTCACGGCTGATATGACGCAGGCTGCCATCGACCCATAGCTGCAATTGGCGGGCTTCGAGCTGCCACGGCAGATCGCCACTGCCCAGTTCCAACGCACCAGCCAGCACCAGCGTCGCGCTGATCCAGCCCGATGGAATGACCAATCGTCCACCCTTGCCGCGGCCGCTGATGGCATGGATGCAGTCTGGCCGCTGTGTGGATAGATCGAGTGACTGTGAACCCTGAATCAGATGATGTTTGATGCCCATCGCAACTTCCCCCAAGAGTGCCTGCGTGAACGGACGACGGGCGCATGGTCGTGGAGCGGAACCACGTGCACATTCACCGGTTTCGTTCCGGCCGTCGTGTGAGCTTTTGTGAAGCTCTACTCAGTTCAGACGTAGGGGGATGCCGATCACCTCACCTGTACGAACAGAAAAGATGTCCAGCCGGGCACCAACGTTGCTGAATTGGGGCGACGGTGGATGTGATCGCACCCGGATGCGGTGGCGGGCGCTGTGCTCCGCCGCGGTCGTACCTTGGCCTTGGGTGATACGCGGCGCCGTCCGGGGAGATTCAAGCAGGCGTTGCCCGCAGCGATCGTTCGCCTGTGGACGGATCACGTTCGCGAATTCGACTGCAGCAGCCCAAGCGCAGCGGATGTGAATCCAATTGCAGGTGTGTGTAGACAGTAGGGATTCGCCCCGATGACGAACCTGTCTGTGACGTCAACCTGCGCGCAGGTTGAGCCTTGGCTGTTGCTGGTTGTCCGTGACTTTCGAGAGGGCGCTGTTGTGCCGGCGGGCTTGGCTGGCAGTGCAGCAGAACGTCTGTTTGAAGGACCGGCAGAACGCGCTCTCGGTTTCAAAACCCAAGGAGTCGGAGATGTCACAAATCGAGAGATTGGTGTTGCATACCAGGTCCCAGGCGCGCCGTAGGCGGATACGCGTGGCGTACTCGAATGGCGTTTCGTCGAATACGTCCCGGTAGACCCGGATCAGGTGCGGTGGGGAGTAGTTCGCAATTTCGGCCAGACGGTGGAGGTCCAAACGGGCATCCATATTGCAGCGTATGAGGTGTTGTACCCGCAGTAGGCGCAGCATTGTCTGGTGCCGCCGCAATGCAGTGCGTCCGCTGCAGCGGCTCAGTTGATCCTGCAATGATTGCTGCCGTTCCAGCAGTATGTCGCGTACTACGGTCATTCCATCGATGACTGCGGTGGTATCGCGGCTGTTGTTGAAGAAGCGCGGACGTGCCATATGCAGGACGGCGCGGCCCAACTCACGGTCACAGCGGATCTCGCGGGGAATGAGGTGGCATGCAATCGTTGGCGCGCTTGGCAGGCTTTCCCAGAATGCTGCAGGGGCTGCTATGCATATCCACCATGCGTAGCTGCGACTGGTATGGCGAAGGTCGCCTTCCAGCCACAACTGGATGTGATGTGCGGCGAGCTGCCAGGGTGCATCGCTGTTGTTGATTTCCAGCAGCCCGGTCAGGACCAGGGTGAGGCTGATCCAGCCAGCAGGGACCAATAGGCGGCTGCCGCGGCCATGGCAGACGACGGCGTGCGCGCTACCCCCGGGCTGCCCGGACAGGTCCAGGACCTGGGGGCCGTGAAGGCGGTGATGTTTGATTCTCACTTCGCTTCCGTTTTCCGAGTAGGCCGAAATACGTACCGGGTAGGAGAGCCCAACTGGCCCGCTGCAACCTTGGATTGTGCCGAAAACATCGCATAAGCGGCCGCGTTCTGGCAACGAGAACCGATATTTCAGAATTGGCCGTATCGGCCATCCTCCGCCCCAAAAAAAACCCGGCGATTGCCGGGTAGGTTCGGAGCGGACCAGCTTGCCCGCTGATTTGGGGCTCAGTAAGGTCTGACTTGTGCAGAGAGAAGAGAGTGTTTCCAAGTCTCCGAACAGTTCCATGCTGCTGGGCGGCGGAGGCGAACGACCAGCCGAGGTTCGCAGTTGGATTGCCAAAAATTAAGATTTCGCGCCGACTTTATTTGGATCAAATGTAACCATCGGGGGTTCGATGCAGGACGAGTTGGTACTGGCGCTGGAGGATCTTGCGCAGGGGCAGCAGCATCTGGCTGAAACGAGGATGCGCCGGCTGCTGGCTCAGAACCCTGATTTCGCACCGGGCATGGAAGTGCTGGCGATGGCCTTGGCCGCGCAGGGGCAGCTCACGGAAGCGCGTAGGCTGTTCATGCGAGCTGCTGAACTGCAGCCCGCGTCCGCAGGTGCCTGGATGAATCTGGGCAACGTCTGTCTTGAGGCTGGCGATCACGCCGCTGCCGAAGCAGCGTTCACGCATGCACATGCCATGGGGGCTGGTGACGTGGCGTGGCTGCTGGGTTTCGGTCTGTCGTTGCTGGGGTTGGGGAAGTTCGCCGAGGCCAACCGGGTTTTACATGCAGCATTGGCCATTGAGCCGGAAGCTGCCGATGTGCGTTTGGCCTATGCGCAGAGCCTCGCTGAGATGGAGCGGTTTGAAGCGCTTGCTCGGTGCCTGCACGGAATGGATGCGAGGTCGTTGGATATGGGCCAACGGCAGGCGTTTGCATGGCTGCTGGCGCAGGCTGGCGACGACCTTGCTGCACAGGATGTTTACCGCCAGATCCTGCGTGAGGCGCCAGAAGCAAAGGAGTCGCGCGTGCAGTTCTCGCTGCTGCTGGAGCGCCTGAATCGTGTCGACGAAGCCGACAACGTACTGAAGGGCATCGCTGTCACCAGCACAACTGCGGTCACCGGAATGCATGCGCTCGCTGCTGCCCGCATCCTGCGCCGACAACAGCAATCGGACGCTGCAATCACCTGCCTTGCCACCGGACTGCAACGCAAGCTTGATCCCGCGATGCGAGCTCAGCTGGGGTTTGAGCTGGCCCGCAACCACGACCGGCTTGGGCAGGTTGACCTGGCGATGCAGGCGTTGTCGGCAGCACACACAGCGGCGGAAGCTGCGTTCCAGCAGCGTTCGTCCGGGCATAACCTGCCCGGCGTACTGGACTGGCTGCAGCAGCGGCTGCGGCGGGCAGCGCCGCCAACCTGGCAGCAGGAACGCATTGATGGACTGCCGGAAGATCCCGCCTTCCTTGTCGGCTTTCCGCGTTCGGGAACAACCTTGTTGGAGCGCATGCTGGATGCGCATTCGCAGCTGGATGTGCTGGATGAGCGTCCTGCATTGGAAGTGGCAATCGAGCAGTTGCGCGCTGCGGATGGCTGGCCAGGTGATGATCTGGACAAGGGGCTGTGCGAGCTTGCGCCATCTTCGATCGAAGCGTCGAGACGGCGTTACTGGAACGAGGTGCAACGTCATCTACAGCCACAGGGACGACTGGTGGACAAGTATCCCTTGACCATGACGCGCTTGCCCTATGTGGCACGCCTGTTTCCGAAGGCGGACTGGATACTGTTGTTGCGCCACCCGTGCGACTGCGTGTTGAGCTGCTACATGCAGGCGTTTGGCAGCAACGGCGGGGCAAAGGCGTTCGCCACTCTGGAATCCACCGCGCGGACTTATGTCGCGATAATGGAGTGGTGGCATGAGCAGCGTGCTTACTCGCCTGCACGCGTTCATACCCTGCGCTACGAAGACCTGGTTGGCAATGTCGGTGAAGAGCTGGCCAGGTTGATGGATTTCCTTTCCTTGTCGGCGGAGCAACAGCAGTTCTCTTTCGACAATCTTGCGGCGTCGCGAAACCGGCGGATCAACACGCCCAGCTATTCACAGGTTGTGCAACCGCTCAACGCAGGGGCGGTGGGCAGATGGCGCAGCTACCGCGCGCATTTCAGCGATGAAATTCTTGCAATGCTCGCGCCATGGGTGACGCGCCATGGCTACGCGCTGGACTGAGCCTGCGGGAATCTCAGGTAGGTGGACAGGATGTACTTGTCCTGCTCCGGGGCTGGCTGCCCTTGGTGGGCATACAGCCAGTACGGCGGGAACATCAGCAGCCTGCCGGCGCGCGGAGCGACGCCGGTGTGCAGGCCCGGGAACCAGGTTTCCCCGCCGGTCTCCACATCATTGAGGTACCACAGGAAAACCAGGTAGCGGTCGCAGACCTCATTGATTGAATCAAAGTGGGTCTGGAATTTTTCCTCGCTGCCGGCACGGTAGCGTTTGAGGATCAGCGGGCTGAGCAGAGGGCTGTCAGGTACCGCGATCGGCAGGCCGACATCGGCGTTGTACTGGCGCAAAGCGTTGCTGATCAGCTGCCGGAAGTAGCTGAGAAAGCCGGCGTCGGACAGGCGGCTAACGTCCAATTCGGTCCAGGCGCTGTCATCGAGGCCGGGACGTACCCCGCGGCCATTCCGTTGCTGGAAACGGGAGAGCGAGTTGAAGGACTCGATCAGTTTGGCGCACATCTCAGCAGGCAAGCTGTGCTCGTAGGTGCGGATGTAGTGCCGGAGATCGCTGCCAGGAACATCCGCTGCGGCAGGAGCCGCAGCGGATGCTGGTGTTGCTGATCCGGACTCAGAAGCGGGCAGTCCAGCGCATCCAGTAGAAACGGCCGATTGCATCGTAGGTCCGCATATCCGTCGAGGCGTTGAAGCCAGAATAGATCAACGGCGGCTGGCGGTCAGTAAGATTGCGCACGCCGATCTGGATGGAGCTGTTCTTCAGGTCCTCGAAGCGGTAGCCGATCTGCAGGTCGGTCTGGGTGAAGGAGGGCACCCGACGCTTGGCGACATAGCCGGGCTCGGTGACGTCGGCCACGTCAGGTGCTTCGTACACGTGGTGCACGTAGCGGGTGGTCAGGCTGGCGCTGAGGTTGCCACGTGACCAGGTCAGGTCGTTGAGGGCGCGCCAGCGGGCCATGTTGCCGAAGCCCGACGAGGCGTTGTCGACGAAGGTGCCTGCAAGGCCGGTGCTTTCCGGAATGCCTGGGAAGGCACCGACGTTGCTGGTCGGATCGCCTGCCACCAGCTGCACGTCGTATTGCGCCAGATAGGTGGTGTCCAGGTTCCAGACCAGCTTGCCCCATGCGCCTTCCGGCAGCTGGTAGCGGAAGCCCAGGTCCATGCCGGAGGTCTTCATCGAGCCGTAGTTGCCGATCTGGTTGGTCATCTGCGCAACGTCGCCGTTGGCATCGCGGATGAATGTGTCGCAGAAGCGGCCAAAGTTGAAGCATTGGTTGAGCAGCATGTTTTCAGGCAGGTTGACGATGAACTGATCCAACTTCACCCGCCAGTAGTCGGCGGTAACACTGAAGCCTTCCAGCCAACTCGGGCTGTAGACGAAGCCGTAGGTCAATACATCGCCTTCTTCCGGCTGCAGATTCGGATCCGAGACCTGGAACGAAGTCACCTGGTTGTTGCTCTGGCGGAACGAGCCGTCGGTGGGAACGCCCGCACACGCAACAGGATTACCACCTTCATAGCCGTTGCAGGGGTCTGCATAGGTATTGGCGCTGGGTACCGTAGGCGAGTACAGATCGCCGATGGTCGGGGCGCGGAATACGTCGGCATAGGTGGCGCGGACCAGCAGGTCGGCGAAGGGCTTCCATTCCACGCCGATCTTGGAGTTGGTGGTGCCGCCGAAGTTGGAGTAGTCCGAATAGCGCGTGCCGAGTGAGACGTTGAGCTTCTCGGCGAACGGTGCATCGGCCAGCAGCGGGATCAAGGCTTCTGCATAGATTTCATTGACGTCGAATTTGCCGTTGATGTCGCCACCGGTACAGGCTTCCTGGGTGATGCGGCACACCGTCTTGCCAGGCGGGATGATGGTCAGGAAGTCGCTGCTGGAGGAGGCCGACTCGATACGGCGCTCTGCACCAACCGCGAGCGAGACAGCGCCTGCAGGCAGGCTGAATAGATCGCCGGTGACGTTGGCGTTGAAGACCTTCAGGTCGTTTTCGCTGGTGCTGTGAATGGTGGGGTTGATCAGCTCCAGCGCTGCCAGTTGGGCCTTGCCGGTGGCTGTGTTCGGATCCGGTGCCGGGCCCATGAAATTGACCGGGATACAGTCATTGATGGCGGTTGCGGCATTGCCGGCGGTACGTACGCAGATGGGGTTGCCGGTGACCGGGTCGATCATCGACGGTCCCAATGCATCGGTCAGGCCTTGGCCGATCAGGTAGCCTCGCACTGTCGACGACTGCGGAGTGCGGCCGTAACCGTAAGAGGCATCCCAACTCCAGGTGCTGTCACCGAACACGCCGCGCAGACCACCGGTAATCTGGTAGGTCTCGGTTTCGAAACGCGTGGTGCGGGTGGGAATGAAATCACGCAGACGCAGGCGTGCGTCGGTGATGTCGACGCCGAACGGGTTGTACAGGCTGTCCTTGCTGATCGGCACGTTGTCGACATCGGCGCGGCCATCGAAGGGCAGAGGCGCGATGAAGAACGAGGATTCGGTGCGCAACCACGAGCCGAGTACGAAAGCCTCGATGTTGTCGGTGATCTGGTAGTTGCCGCTCATGAACAGCGCGGTACGTTCCTGCGGCGTCAAGTTGAGGTTGCCGTCGGACTGGAAGTTGTAGGTGTCGGTGTTGCCGTTGAAGCAGCGGAAGTCTGACCCTGCGGTACCCGCCCGCCCGTCGATGCGGGTAAGAACGACATTGGGGTTGGGATTTGTGGCGCTGGGCTGGGCACAATTCGCATCCAACGCGGTGCCACGGGCTATCGCGACATCGCGCGGCACCACGTAACGACCGGTCAGGATGCGGCTGGTGCCACCGATACCTTTTTCACCGGCATACAGCTGGTAGGGTTGGCTGGAGTAGCTGCGATCAGCGGCGCTGACCGAGTCTTCCTTGTCATAGCTTGCGCCAAGCATCAGCCGGCCTTTTTCTCCGGCCATACCGAAGGTGGCATCAAAGCGTTGTGTATCCGCATCGCCGCGCGATGAAATGCCATAGAAGGCACTGGCTTCCACGCCTTCAAAATCCTTGCGCAGGATGAAGTTGACCACGCCGCCGATGGCGTCCGAGCCGTAGATCGCAGAGGCACCGTCCTTCAGAACCTCCACGCGTTCGATCAGGCCCATCGGAATGGAGTTCACGTCCACCGCGCCGTTGGCGTTGGAGATGGTGCCGATCCAGCGCTTGCCATCCACAAGCACCAGTGAACGGTTCACGCCCAGGCCGCGCAGGTCGACGGTGGCCGCGCCAGCACCGCCGCCGTTGTTGACCTGTGGATTGGTTGCCGCGCCCGCGATGGCGGGTGTGCGCTGCAGGAACTCACCGACGGTGGCAGCGCCTGAGCTTTCGATGTTCTGCCGGTCGATGGTGAAGACGGGGCTGGAGGTTTCCAGATCGGCGCGCTTGATGCGCGAGCCGGTAACCTGAATGCGGTCCAGGTTGGTGGCTTCTTCCTTGGGTGCGGTGTCCTGTGCGAGGACGCTGCCCGTTGCTCCCAGAGCAAGGGCGGCAGTCGAAATTGGTAGCAGTGCGAGGCGAACAGCTTGGCTCAGTGGCTGAATACTCACGTATGACTCTCCGCAAAGTGGTGCGAGGGAGTCACGAAATTACGAATTTTTAACCGCAACGAATGTGCGGATCAGGCCCTTGGCAATGTGCAAAAACTGACATTTTGTCTCAGTTGTCCATTTGGCCTTCCGTCCATGCTGTGACCAGCGGGGATTCAGCGGGCGGCGCGCCACGCCACCAGCAGGGCAACAGTCAGCCAGAGCAGCTCGCCCATTCCATTGGCCAGCGACAGCAGTGTCCAGGCGAAATGCGGGCCCATCCGCAGTGCCGATTCCCATGGTGTCAGCCCCATCGGGCCGCCCACATAGGCTGCGGCGATGAGCCAGTTGGCGGCGAGGGTGATCAGCAGGGTTGCGAGGACGGCGATAGCGATGCGAGCGGGACCGGCGCGGAAGGTGCCCAGACGCAACATCCACGCCGCTTCCAGCGCGGCCAGGACCGCCATCCAGCCAGCTTGGGTGCCGGTGGCCAGGGCGGCAAACATCCAGGCCAGCGTGAGGGTGATGCTTCCGAGCAGCAACAAAGTGGGCCAGAGCCAGTGGCGGCTACGGCTGGCCGAGGTGGAAACAGGCGACATGGGCATTCCCGAACAGATTCCGCAGCATAGCGTTTCAGCGGCGATGACGCCCAGTCGGATAAAATGGGGCCATTGCGGGTAGCCACCGCGTCCCCATATCCATCTCCATGTATTCCCGTAGCAGTGAACCTGTCCATTTTGAGCGTGATTGCCCGGCCGTGATGGTGCCGCAGGGCGATAGCGTGACCTTGCCGGCCGGCAGTTATGGCTACATCACCCAGGCGCTGGGTGGCAGCTATACGGTGTTTGTCGAAGGCAACCTTTTCCGTATCGCCGGCAAGGACGGCGACGCTATCGGCAAGGAGCCGCCGCCGGGGCTGGAACTGCCCGACGACGCTGGCGACGAAGATGTCGAAAAACTGGTGTGGCAACAGCTGCGCACCTGTTTCGATCCCGAAATTCCGTTCAACATCGTCGATCTTGGGCTCATCTACGAGGTGGATATCAAACACCTGGACGATGGCCAGCGCGAGGTGGATGTCAAGATGACCTTGACCGCGCCCGGCTGCGGCATGGGCGAGATCCTGGTCGATGACGTGCGCAGCAAGCTGGAGATGATCCCGACCGTGGCCCAGGCCGACGTCGACCTGGTGTTCGACCCGCCGTGGGGCCGTCACATGATGTCCGAGGCGGCGCGCCTGGAAACTGGCATGCTGTAAGGCCGCACCGGCGGCTGCCGGTGACGGTTTGTGCTGCACCCCCGTTGCCGCTGTGGCAGCGGGGCTGTCCCATCCCGCAATCTGGAAGGAATTATCCGGTGTCCCAGTCTTCGTTGAGCTTCGATGTCACCCGTTCGGACCATCCGCGTAGCGCCGAGGAGCGCGCCAAAATCCTGGAAAAGCCGGGCTTTGGTTTGCACTTCACCGACCACATGGTGGCCGTACGCTGGGACAAGGACACCGGCTGGCACAACGCGGCGGTAACGCCGTACGGCCCGATTTCGCTGGACCCGGCCGCTGCGGTGCTGCATTACGGCCAGGAAATCTTCGAAGGCATCAAGGCCTACCGCCACGCTGATGGCTCGGTGTGGACCTTCCGTCCGCAAGCCAATGCCGCACGCCTGCAGCGTTCCGCGCGCCGTCTGGTGCTGCCGGAGCTGCCGGCTGACATCTTCGTCGAATCGCTCAAGCAGCTGGTCGCGCTGGACAAGGACTGGGTGTCCGATGCCGATGAAGCCAGCCTGTACTTCCGTCCTTTCATGATCGGTGACGAGGCTTTCCTCGGCGTGCGCGGTGCGCACAAAGCTACTTACTACGTGATCGCCAGCCCGGCCGGCCCGTACTTCGCCAAGGGCGTTGCACCGGTCGCCATCTGGTTGTCCACCGATTACGCGCGCGCTGCCAAGGGTGGCACCGGTGCGGCCAAGTGCGGAGGCAACTACGCCGCTTCGCTGCTGCCGCAGCAGCAGGCGCAGGCACAGGGCTGCTCGCAGGTGCTGTTCCTCGATCCGGTCGAGGGCAAGTACCTGGAAGAACTGGGCGGCATGAACGTGTTCCTGGTCTACGGCAAGGAAAACAAGCTGGTCACCCCGGCGCTGTCGGGCAGCATCCTGGAAGGCATCACCCGCGAATCGCTGCTGCAGCTGGCCCGCGACCGCGGCATGAATGTGGAAGAGCGCCAGGTCACCATCGATGAGTGGAAGCAGGGCGTCAGCTCGGGCGAGATCACCGAGGTGTTTGCCTGCGGTACCGCTGCGGTGATCACCCCGATCGGCCAGCTCAAGGGCGAAGACTTCTCGGTAGGCGATATCAACGCGCCGGCCGGCGAGGTCACCATGTCGCTGCGCAAGGAACTGACCGACATCCAGTACGGCCGTCAGCCGGACCGTCATGGTTGGTTGGTGCGTCTGGACGCCTGAGCGTCCGGGCCGGGTAAGTAAAGAACCCGCTGCGGCCTGTCCGCAGCGGGTTTTTCTTTGTCCGGACACCCACCCGCGCAGCCCAGCTGTACCAAGGAATAAGTAAATAATCTTTACGAATCACTCACTTAGGTAAACGTGACGAAGCAACAGTTTCTGTTGTAACCCTCTTGTCATCGGTTCAGTCGCCATTTACTGTCCGCCAACGGATCGGTAACAGGGGACTGGTTCGGGTAGTTCTACCCGGGCAGCAACCTCTTCGCATCTGGCAGGGCCTGGGGTAGGACGCATGCCGTGCAAGCGGCTTCCTCTCAATGCAGAAGGGCTCATCAATGTCATCCAAATCGCGCCGTACGCTTGTTCGTGGGTTGTTGGTTGTTGGCACTGCTTCGTTGTCGTCCCTGCTTCTGTGTGCGCCGGCCTGGGCCGGTGATGTGCATCTGGCCGGTCTGGATTCCGCGCCGACGCATCAGCGCTTCATCGTCAAATACCGTCAGGACAGCCGCCAGGCCGCAGGCGACGCCGCCTTGCAGAAAACCCTGGTCTCCGCTGCCCGCGCACTACCGACCCGTGCCGGCAAGAGCGTCGGCGTGCAGCACATGCGGCGACTGGCGGTAGGTGCGGATGTGGTCCGCGCCGATGCCGAGCTGGACCGCGTCGAAGCCGAAACCCTGATGCGCAAGCTGGCTGCCGATCCGAACGTCGAGTACGTCGAGGTCGATCGTCTCAACACCATCCGCCTGACCCCGAACGACACCCGCTACGGCGAGCAGTGGGGCTATTCGGGTACTTACGGCATCAAGGCCAACCAGGCCTGGGATGTGACCAATGGCGCCGGCTCGGTGGTTGCGGTACTGGATACCGGTATCACCGCACATAGCGACCTGGCTGCAAATCTGTTGCCGGGCTATGACTTCATCAACGACACCACGGTGTCCAACGATGGCAATGGCCGCGACAACGATCCCAGTGATCCGGGTGATTGGGTAAGCGCCAACCAATGCGGTGGCACCCATGCCGCGCAGAGTTCCAGCTGGCACGGCACGCATGTGGCCGGCACCATTGCTGCGGTCACCAACAACGCCAAGGGCGTTGCCGGTGTGGCGTATGGCGCCAAGATCGTGCCGGTGCGTGTGCTCGGCACCTGCGGTGGCTACGACTCGGATATTGCCGATGCCATCATCTGGGCTTCCGGTGGCACGGTATCCGGCGTGCCGGCGAATGCCAATCCGGCCGAGGTAATCAACCTTAGTCTGGGTGGCTCTGGCGCCTGCGGCAGCACCACGCAGGCGGCGATCAATGGCGCGGTCAGTCGCGGCACCACGTTGGTGATTGCTGCAGGCAATGACAACACCAATGTCTCCAACGCCTCGCCGGCCAACTGCAACAACGTGATCGCGGTGGCATCGACGACCAGCACCGGCGCACGTTCGAGCTTCTCCAACTACGGTGCGTTGATCGACATCGCCGCACCGGGCTCCAACATCCTGTCCACGCTCAATAGCGGTACCACCACGCCGGGCACGGAAAGCTATGCGTCCTACAACGGCACCTCGATGGCGACCCCGCATGTGGCTGGTGTTGTCGCATTGCTGCAGGCGGTTTCAACTACGCCGAAAACGCCGGCGCAGGTGGAAGCGCTGATCAAGGCCAATGTAACGCCGTTCCCGTCCACGCCGTCGCAGAGCATCGGCCCCGGCATCCTCAATGCCAAGGCAGTGGTGGATGCAGCCAATGGCGGTGGCAATCCGAATCCGGGTGGCACGGTGCTGAACAATGGCGTGCCGATCACCGGGCTTTCCGGCGCTGCCAGCAGTACGCAGTCCTTCACCGTGCAGGTGCCGGCGGGTGCGAGCAATCTGGTGATTGCCAGCTCGGGCGGCAGCGGCGACGCGGACATGTATGTGCGCGCCGGCAGCCAGCCGACCACGTCCACCTATGATTGCCGGCCGTACAAGACCGGCAATGCCGAGAGCTGCACCTTCGCAACACCAGTTGCAGGTACCTATCACGTGATGCTGTCCGCGTACTCGGCGTTCTCCGGGGTCAGCCTGCAGGCCAGTTGGAGTACCGGTGGTGGCAGTGGCGGTGTGCAGACCTATAGCAACGCTACCGACGTCACCATCGTCGACAACGCCACTGTGGAGAGCGCCATCGCCGTCTCCGGGCGAACCGGCAATGCACCGGCATCGACGCCGGTGACGGTGGATATCAGCCATACCTGGAAGGGCGATCTGAAGGTGGACCTGGTCGCGCCGGACGGCAGCGTCTATGTGCTGAGCAACTATGCAGGTGGCAGCGCGGATGACATCAAGCAGACCTTCAACGTGAACCTCTCCAGCGAGGCGCTCAACGGCAGTTGGAAGCTGCGCGTCAACGACAAGGCCAGTGGCGACACCGGTCGTATCAACAGTTGGTCGATCAGGTTCTGAGTTGAGCAAGGTTCAAGCGGCAGGCAATGGCCGACCGAAGGCACCATTGCCTTGTTGTGATGTGACAGGGCCCCGGCGTTCTCGCCGGGGCTTTTTGTTTGCTCGTTGGTGGATTTCAGCGCGTGCGGATCCCGCCACTCTTCAGTGTGTTGCGTTGTCACGCCGCGAGCAGTGATTGCCCGCATTGATGTACCTGGGATGCATTGAAGATAGTGCTGTGCGCTTCCCTGACTGATGCGTTGGGAGGTTCTGACTTCGGCTGGGACAGCGGTTTCAGTAGTACTCCGATGGGAGTGTGCAAGGCGGATGCCTAGTGTCGGCAGGCGGGTCGGTAACAGGGGGCGATCCGGAGTGTTCTGTCCAGGTGATGGTTGCAGTCAACACAGAGAACGCCAGGCAGGACCGGCGCCGCGCAAGCGGCAACTTCCATGCAGAAGGGTTCAACAATGTCATCCATTTCGCGCCGTGCGCTTCGCCGTGGGTTCGTGGCAGTTGGTACTGCTTCGCTGCTTCCCCTGCTGTTGTGCAAGCCGGCCTTGGCCGGCGAAGTGCACCTTGCAGGCCTGGACTCTGCACCTGTGCATCAACGCTTCATCGTCAAGTTCCGCCAGGACACAACTCAAACTGAGGGAGGGATTGGGCTGGGCAATGCCTTGACCGCCGCTGCACGTGCGCTGCCGACGCGCGCTGGCAAGTCAGGCTCGCTGCAACGCCTGCGCCGGTTGGCGGTAGGCGCGGATGTGGTGCAGGTGGACATCCCGCTGGATCGCATCGAGGCACAAGCACTGATGCATCGATTGGCTACGGATCGCAATGTCGAGTACGTCGAGATTGATCGGCTGCACACCATCGATGCAGCCCCCAACGACCCGCGGTTCGGTGAGCAATGGGGGCTGTCCGGCGCCTATGGCATCAAGGCCGCCGAGGCTTGGGAAAGCGCGACCGGGGCGGGCGTGGTGGTGGCGGTGCTGGATACCGGCATTGCCAGCCACAGCGACCTGAATGCCAATGTTCTGCCTGGTTATGACTTCATTGATGACATGGAGGTGGCCAATGATGGCGATGGTCGAGATGGCGATGCCAGCGACCCTGGTGACTGGGTGACAGCCAATCAATGTGGTGGCAACCACGGCGCGCGGAACTCCAGTTGGCATGGCACCCATGTGGCCGGCACCGTTGCGGCGGTGACCGATAACGGCAAGGGGGTGGCGGGCGTTGCGCCTGGTGTCAGGATCGTGCCTGTACGCGTGCTGGGTCGCTGTGGTGACTATACCTCGGATATTGCCGATGCCATTGTCTGGGCCGCTGGCGGGCAGGTATCCGGCGTGCCCGCAAATGCCAATCCGGCAGAGGTCATCAATCTCAGCCTGGGCGGCGCTGGCACCTGCGGCAGCACAATGCAGAATGCGATCAACAGCGCTGTAGGCAAGGGCGCAACGCTGGTCATAGCCGCTGGCAACAGCAACAGCAACGTGGGCAATGCCTCGCCTGCCAACTGCAACAATGTCATCGCCGTTGCTGCCAGCGACAGCGCTGGCAAACGTTCGATCTGGAGCAACAGCCAGCAATCGAACTACGGGCCGCTGGTGGATGTTGCGGCGCCGGGCAGCTCCATTGTTTCCACGCTCAACAATGGCAGCAAGGGCCCGGCGGGCGAGAGCTACGCCTCCTATGGCGGGACCTCGATGGCGGCGCCGCATGTGGCTGGCGTGGTGGCGCTGGTGCAACAGGTATCCAATCCTGTGCGTACGCCTACGCAGATTGAAGCCTTGATCAAGGCGACGGTGACTCCTTTCCCAACTGCACCGGATCGTGAGATCGGCGCCGGCATCGTCAATGCGCAAGCGGCGGTGGCCGTAGCCTTGGGTGGCCCGCTGCCACCGGAGCCGCAGCCCGACCCGGCGACTGAGCTGGAGAATGATGTGGTGCTGGACGGCCTGGCAGGCAGCAAGGGCAGCAACCGCTATTACAGCGTGCGGGTACCTGCGGAGGCGTCGAATCTGCTGATCAGCATTGCCGGTGGCAATGGCGACACGGATCTGTACGTGCGTGCTGCCAGTCGCCCTACCGCCTCCACCTACGATTGCCGTCCGTTCAGTGCAGGCAATGCTGAAAGCTGCAGCATTCCCGTTCCCGTAGCAGGCACGTACCACGTCATGTTGAGCGGCTACTCGACGTACTCGGGCGTGCGTTTGAAGGCGAGTTGGGGTCTGCTGCCGGCGCAGACCTATAGCAGCGACGAGGGGCTGGATATCCTCGACAACCGCACGGTGGAAAGTGCGATCAGCGTATCCGGGCGTACCGCCAATGCACCGGCAGCAACGCCGGTGACGGTGGATATCAGCCATAGCTGGCGTGGTGATCTGAAGGTGGAGTTGCTCGCGCCTGGTGGCCGTGTCTATCTGCTGAGCAACTACGAAGGCGGCAGTGCCGATGACATCAAACAGACCTTCGAGGTCGATCTGTCCAAGGAGGCCTTGAATGGCAGCTGGAAGCTGCGGGTCAACGATAGGGCCAGTGGCGATACCGGGCGCCTGAATGGCTGGTCGATCACGTTCTAGCGCAAGGCAGTGCTCGTCAGCGTGGATGAGTCTGGTGTTGTCGTCGGGCTCATGCCGGTGAGGGGACTCAGTCCTCGCAGATATCGGCGCAACCGGCCTGCAGAACCTGCAAGGCGTCAGCCGGGTCGATATCCAGCAGCAGTCCACGTTGGCCGGCGTTGATGTACAGCGTGTCGTGCTGGGTGGCACTGGCGGCGAACACCACCTTGGCCGGCCGCTGCTGTGCAAAGGGACTGATGCCACCGACCTTGTAGCCGCTGCGTTTTTCGGCCTCGGGTATTTCCATCATCTGCGCGTGCTTGCCGCCGCAATGGGCGGCAAGCTTCTTCAGGGACAGGCGCTGATCGGAGGGAATCACCGCGATCAGCGGCTGCTTGTCCACCCATGCCATCAGCGTCTTGAACATCCGCGCGGGCGCGATGCCCAGCGCCTGCGCTGCCGCCAGCCCTTTGCTGTCGACATCGGCCGAGTAGTCATAGGCATGCACGCCATGGGCGATGCCTGCCTTGTCCAATGCGGCGGTGGCGCGGGTGCTTTTTGCCACTTACAGCGATTCGAAGCGGTTGGCGTCGACGTTCTTGCGGACCTTCTCCGGATTCCAGATGCGGCCGTTCATGGCGATGTAGACGCCTTCGGGCAGCGACTGCACCGCACCGATCGCGCAGCCGATATTGAACTCGGCATCGGAGCCACGGAAGCGCGCCGGGCTGAGTGCACCGGTCATCACGATGGTCTTGCCGGGAATGGTGGCCAGTACCTTGCCGGTGGCGACCATCGAGTCGGTGCCGTGGGTGACCAGCACGTGACGGGTTGGCTGCGCGGCGATGGTGGCGCGGATCAGTTCGCGGTCGTCGTCGCTGATGTGCAGCGAGTCCTTGCGCAGGATCGGAATCACGTTGAAACGGAAGGTCACGCCCAGCTCGCGCAGGATCATGCCGATCTGCGGATCACCAATCTGGTAATCGGACTTGTCGTCGAAGTAGATCTTGTCGATCGTGCCACCGGTGGTGACGATCAGGAGTTCTTCCATCATTGCGGTAATTCCTTGCGGTGACTGCCAGCGGCACAGGCCGCGATGCTGCGAATGATAATGCCGCAGGCTGCGCCGGGCCACGTCAGGTCACATAGGTAGAGCCGAGCCATGCTCGGCTGGGACTTGCCCTGGGCCGGATCAGCTGTGGTTGTGGGACCGGCGTCAGCCGCGAAGCCGGTGGCCCATCGGATCACCAGCTTGCCTGCTGTTTCGGTGATGCCAGTTTCGCGGCTGGCGCCGCTCCCACAAACTGTGGATTGTCGGTAACGCCCCAGCCGAGCATGGCTCGGCTCTACAGGGGGAGGTCGGTAACGCCCCAGCCGAGCATGGCTCGGCTCTATCGGGCTTTCCTGGCCGCAAAGCGGGCGCGCATGCCGGGTAGGCTGACCAGTGCCACGATCAGCAGCGCCAGGATGATCTCGACCCATGCGTAGAGTGCGGTCTCGCGGTGACTCCAAGCGCTCATCACGCCGTGGCTGAACCAGAACAGCGCCAATACTCCCGCCCAGAAGCGCGCCACCGCGCGCTGTGCCAGTACGCCCAGCAACAACAGTACCGGCGGCGCCACGAACACCAAGGCCACTGCCAGCAGGTGGCGGTCGGCGCGGAACCACCACGCATACAGGCCGGCCAGCAGCGCCAGTGCCAAGGCCAGGATCAGATCGCGGCTGCGGCCGCTCATTGCGCCAGACGCCGGGCGATATCGGCTACCCGTCGGCCCAATGCCCGCGCCAGCACCGCCTCATCGTCCGTGGGCTGGGGATCATCCTGGCTGCCGGCCACATGGCTGGCGCCGTACGGCGTGCCGCCGCTGCTGGTGTGGCTCAGCGCCGGTTCGGTGAAGGGAATACCGATGATCAGGCAGCCGTGGTGCAGCAGCGGCAGGTGCATCGACAACAGGGTCGACTCCTGGCCACCATGCATCGAGGCGGTGGAGGTAAACACCGCCGCTGGCTTGCCGGCCAGGGTGCCGTTGACCCATTCCGCACCCAGGCCGTCAAGGAAGTGCTTGACCGGCGCGGCCATGTTGCCGAAACGGGTAGGGCTGCCCAGCACGATGCCATCGCATTCGGCCAGATCGGCGATGTCCACGTAGGGGGCGCCGTCTTCGGGCACAGGCGGGGCGCTGGTCTGGGTGACGGCGGCGACCGGCGGCACCGTGCGCAGGCGGGCGCTCATGCCCGGCACCTCGCCGATACCGCGGGCGATCTGCCGCGCCAGCCGGGCTACCGAACCGCCACGGCTGTAGTAAAGCACCAGAATTTCCGCCATCGCAGCATTCACTCACTCTTGCAGGAACCGGCAGTATCAACGATGCGGCCCGCGCTTTGCATCGGGTACCCTTGCCGAATGGAACCTTTGGATTCACTCAACCTATGGATGGAGCGCCTGCGTGACCGGGCGCGCAACGTCAGCTTCGGGCGCTTTCTGTGGAAGCGCTTCCTCGACGACCGCCTGTTCCAGGCCGCTGGTTCGTTGGCCTACACCACGGTGTTCGCACTGGTGCCGCTGGCGATCGTGGTGTTCGGAGTGCTGTCGGCGTTCCCGATGTTCGATCGTTGGAGCGAGGCGCTCAGCGACTACGTGTTCTCCAACTTCGTACCCTCGGCGGCACGTGCGGCCGAAGGCTATCTGAAACAGTTCTCGGCCAGCGCCGGGCAGCTGACCGCCGCTGGCTTCCTGGCCCTGGTGGTGTCGCTGCTGATCACCCTCAACAGCGTTGAGCAGACCTTCAACCGGATCTGGCGGGTAGCGTCGGCGCGGCCGCAGCTGACCCGCTTCCTGGTCTATTGGACGGTGTTGACCCTAGGTGCCTTGCTGGCCGCCGCCTCGTTGGCGATCTCGGCCAAAGTGCTGTCGCTGCCTTTGTTCGGCACCACCGAGGGGCGCTGGCTGGCTGATCTTGGCCTGCGCCTGACACCGGTACTGATCGAATTCATCTGTGTGGTGCTGATCTACCGGGTAGTGCCACACCACACGGTGAAGTGGCGCCACGCCATTCCCGGCGCGCTGCTCGCGGTGCTGATGCTGGAGCTGGTGAAGTGGGGCATGGGTCTGTATCTGGGCAGCTTCCAGTCCTATCAGAAGCTCTATGGCACGGTGGCCTTCGTGCCGATCCTGTTGCTGTGGATCTACCTGAGCTGGGTGTCGGTATTGCTGGGTGCGTCACTGGCCTCATCGATCGCCGCCTTCCGCTATCAACCGGCGTCAATGCGGCTGCCACAGGGCTGCGAGCTCTATGGCCTGCTGCGTCTGTTGGGGCGCTTCCGTGAGGCGCGGCAGCAAGGGCGGGGGCTGGATGAAGACCAGCTGTTGTTGCTCGAACCCATGCTCACCGACTCCTTGCTGCAGCAGTTGCTGGAGCAGATGGAAGCTATTGGCGTGCTGCGCCGTGACGAGGGTGGCGAATGGTTGCTGGCGCGCGACCTGGACAGCATCAGCCTGCATGAACTGTACGAAAGCGCGCAGTTGCGTATTCCGGCCGCCGAGGAATACCTGCCAATGCGCGAGGACAGCCTTGGGCAAGCGGCCTGCGATGCCTTGGATCAACTACGTCTGCCGTTGCGCGAACTGCTCAAGCGCCGTGTGGATGACATCTATGTAGAGCGCGGAGAGAGTCGATGATCAATAAGTTTGTTCCCGTCGCGCTGCTGGCACTGGCCGTGGCAGCGTGCCAGCCCGAGCAGGCGCCTGTTGCCGCACCGGCTGCCGCACCCGAGGCACCGGCCGCGCCCGAGGCGACCCAGCCCGGCGTGGTCCAGCAGACGGTGGAAGTACCGCAGCTGCAGGTGCCGACCGTGGATGGCAAGACCTACGACCTGGCCAGCCATCGTGGGCAGTGGGTGGTGGTGAACTTCTGGGCCACCTGGTGTGCGCCCTGCCTGCAGGAGATGCCGGAGCTGTCGGCGTTGCACGCCATGCGCGGCAATGTGGAAGTGGTTGGCCTGGCGTATGAGGATATCGAGCTGGACGAGATGCAGGCGTTCTTGAAGGAGCATCCGGTGGCCTATCCGATCGCCATCATCGACACCTTCAGCCCACCCAAGGATTTCGCGACGCCGCGTGGCTTGCCGATGACCTACCTGATCGGGCCCGACGGCAAGGTGGCCAGGCAGTTCCTGGGGCCGGTGAATGCGCAGGAGATCGAGCAGGCGATTGTGGCTGCTGGTGGTAAGGCGGTTTGAGGATGCTTGGTTGAGGTGATGGTGGTTGTTTGGGGTGGAGCTTCGAGGTGGGAGCGAAAAGCTCTAGAGCCAAGAGCACCCCTCCCCAACCCTCCCTTCGCTGCGCGAAAGGGAGGGGGCTGTTCTCGGCATCTGTCAGATGGCCGCGGTGCCGCTGCTACTCCCTCCCTTTCGCGTAGCGAAGGGGAGGGTTGGGGAGGGGGAGCTTTTCAGCTCTCCGCGCAATGTCAGCTTCGCGGCTTACGCCGCACTTACAACTCCTGCGGCATGGCTGGGAATGCCCCTGCCGAGCATGGCTCGGCACTACAAGCCCCTCTCCCGTTCACGGGAGAGGGGTTGGGGTGAGGGCAGCAATTTGGGGCATTGCCGGGAAAGCTCCTGCCGAGCATGGCTCGGCACTACAGGGAGCCGGAGGCGCGTTATGGCTTGACTGCTTCTTCGTCCACGGCAAACGGCGCAATCGGCTTCACCACCCCGTACTTTTCTTTCTTCGGCTTGCCTGGCAGCGGCGGTAGTTCGACCACCGGTTCGCCGATGTGGGTATCCGGCAGGCGATCCAGCAGGTCGCGTATCAGGGTCAGGCGGCCGCGCTTCTGGTCATTGAAGTCCACCAGCGTCCACGGTGCCTGTGCGGTGTGCGTGGCCTCCAGCATGGCTTCGCGGGCCTGCGTGTAGGCGTTGTATTCCTGCCGCGATTTCAGATCGATCGGTGACAGCTTCCAACCCTTGAGTGGATCGTCGCGGCGCTCGGCAAAGCGCTTTTCCTGCTGCTCCTGGTCCACGCACAGCCAGTATTTGAACAGCAGGATGCCATCGTCGACCAGCAGCTTCTCGAACGCCGGCGTCTGCTTGAGAAAGGCCTTGTACTGCGCATCGGTGCAGTAGCCCATCACCTTCTCCACGCCGGCGCGGTTGTACCAGCTGCGGTCCATCAGCACGATCTCGCCTGCGGCGGGCAGGTGCGCGACATGGCGCTGGAAATACCACTGGCTGTCTTCGCGCTCGCTGGGCTTTGGCAAGGCGACCACCCGGCACTGGCGCGGGTTGACGTGCTTGGCGATGTCCTGGATGACGCCGCCCTTGCCGGCGGTGTCGCGGCCTTCGAACAGCACCAGCACGCGCTGGCCGCAGTGCTGGGCCCAGCGTGCCATGTTGGCCAATTCCAGCTGCATCGGTTCCAGCAACTGTTCGTACGCCTTGCGCTTGAGCTTGCCCATGGTCACTCCTTGTGGAGTGCCGAGCCTAACCCAATCGCATGTCAGCCAATGTCTGCGCCGTGCCAGCCATGCTTGCTGGCCAGCTGTTGCAGCAGTTGGGCGAGGTCGTTGGCGAAGCCGGCCATGTCGAACAGGCTGCTGCGCTCGCGCGCCTCGGCCAGCCTTTGGCGCGAGGCCTGCAGGGCCTCGGCATCATTACCCAAGGCGATTGCCTTGGCGACGAAGGCCTGGTCATCGGCGACATTCATGTCATCCATGCCGAGGTGATGGTTGAGACTGCCCGCGACCCGCGCGGCAAACGTGTTTCCCGGCGAGGTCAACACCGGGCAACCAGCCCATAGCGCGTCGGAGGCGGTGGTGTGGGCGTTGTACGGATGTGTGTCCAGGAACATATCGGCATGCCGGTAGCGGGCCAGATACTGCGGATGCGGTAGTTTGCGCATGAACACCAGTCGTGCTGCATCCACGCCGCGTTGGCGGGCGACTTCCAGCAGGCGCTGGTCAGCCTTGCCTGGCCCCGACAACAACCACAGCACGCTGCCGGGCACGCCAAGCAGCACCTGCAACAGGCGCTCGACGCTGCGTGGGTTGAGCTTGTAACTATTGTTGAAGCAGCAGAACACCACGCCGGTTTCCGGCAGGCCACAGTCATTGCGCGAGGGCGGTGATTGAACGAGGCGTGTGTTGTCCGAGGGCTGGAAGGCGCGCGGCAGGCGCAGCACTTTTTCGCTGAAGCCTGATTCAAGGACGGGCGGCAGCACGAACGCATCGGCGACGACGTAGTCGATCCACGGCGCACCAGAGGTGCCGGGGTAGGCCAGCCAGTTCAACTGCAGCGGAGCAGGGCGCATGGCCAGTACTTCGGGTGTGCCACCGCCACCCCAGCCGCGCAGATCGAACAGCAGGTCGATGCCAGCCGCGCGGATGCGCTGCGCAATCGCCGCATGTGCTTGGCCGCTGACGTCGTGCAGTTGTTCGGCAGCGGCCTGCAGGCGTTGGCGGATGCTGCTGCCATCGTCGCGGTTGAGCGCGAACAGGTGCACCTGCAATTGCGGCTGCGCGCGCAGCTGCTCGAACAGGGCGACCGTCAGCAGGCCGGTCGGGTGTGCGCCGAAACCGTTGGAAAGGAAGCCGACGCGGAGCGCGCCGTGTGCACGCAGCTGCGTTGCAGGCAGGCGCGGAATGGCTTGTGCCAGCACACTGGCGCGTTGCCGGGCACAGGCCAGTTGTTCGGCGGCGCTGGCGTCTTCGCTGAGAAAGGCGAAGGGCTCCACGGCGGGATTGCCTTGTGCGACCGCGCGCCGCACCTGCTGCGAGAGCGCATCGATATCGCGCCAGTCGCAGAGCCGCCGCTGCCAGTTCAGGCGCTGCGCGGCCATATAGGCTTCGTACGGTGCCAGGGCATGTGCGCGTCGATAGGCGTCGGCGGCGGCTTCGGGCTGATTGGCATCTTCCAGTACGTGACCCAGCCACAAGGCCATGCCCGGATGCTGGGGAGCGAGCTGGCAGGCGCGCTGCAACAGTGCCGCTGCGTCGTCGTGCTTGCCCTGCATCCAGCGGGCGCGGCCGAGGCGGGCGAGGGCCTCGGGGTGCTCGGGGCGAAGTTGCAGTGCTCGCGATGCAGCTGCTTCGCCCGCACGTATATCGCCCGCGCCAAGTTCTGCGTCGGCCAGCATCACCCAGGCGATGAAGTCACCGGGTTGGCGGGTGACGGCATGGCGGAGCTGGTCGCGTTCGTTGAGAGCGTTGGTCATTGTGCTGACTTTGCTCCCTCCCTTGCGCGTAGCGCAGGGGAGGGTCGGGGAGGGGTGGTTTTTGATTTTGCTCTGGGCTGGCGACTATGGCCAAGTCCAGGGGCAGCTGCCAAAGCCAAAGCCAAAGCCAAAGCCAAAGCTACCCCTCCCCAGCCCTCCCCTATGCTGCGCATAAGGGAGGGAGCAATGCCTGCGCTACGCGCAAGGGATGGGTGGCGTTACGTCCCTTCAGCCAATCGCGCCAGCTCATCCACCTGATGCTCGTGCTGCAGGCGCGCGATCAGGTCGTCCAGGCCGCCTTCGATGATGTTGGGCAGGTCGTACAGGGTGAGGCCTTCGACGCGGTGATCGGTGATGCGGCCCTGCGGGAAGCTGTAAGTGCGGATGCGCTGGCTGCGGTCGCCACTGCCTACCTGCAGGCGGCGCGATTCAGCCTGTGCTGCGGCCTGCTTGCTGCGCTCGGCATCCAGCAACTGCGCCTTCAGGCGTTTCATTGCCTTGTCGCGGTTGGCGTGCTGGCTGCGCTCGGTCTGGCACTCCACCACCACGCCGGTGGGGACGTGGGTGATGCGGATCGCCGACTCGGTCTTGTTGACGTGCTGGCCGCCGGCACCGGAGGAGCGGTAGGTGTCCACGCGCAGGTCGGCAGGGTTGATCACCACGTCTTCGACATCGTCGGCTTCGGGGATGATCGCCACCGTCGCTGCCGAGGTATGGATGCGGCCCTGCGATTCGGTGGCTGGCACGCGCTGCACGCGGTGGGTGCCGGATTCGAACTTCAGCTTGGAATAGGCGCCGCGGCCAACCACGCGTGCCACGATTTCCTTGTAGCCGCCATGCTCGCCGGGATTGTCGGATTCGATTTCCACCTTCCAGCCCTGGCGCTCGGCATAGCGGGCGTACATTCGGAACAGGTCGCCGGCAAAAATTGCAGCTTCGTCACCGCCGGTGCCAGCGCGTACTTCCAGGAACAGATTGCCTTCGTCGCGCGGGTCGCGCGGTACCAGCAGCAGTGCCAGTTCCTCGTCCAGTGCCTGCAGGCGGGCCTGCGCCGCGCTGATTTCTTCCTCGGCCAGCTCGCGCAGCTCCGGATCGGCGCGCATGGCTTCGGCCGAGGCCAGATCATCGAGCGCACGGGCTTCGTTGGCCAGCGCGGTGGCGATGGGTTCCAGTTGCGAGAACTCACGGGAAAAATTGCGGAAGCGCTCGTTGTCGGCGACCACGTCGGGGTCGGAAAGCAGGCGTTCCAGTTCTTCTCGGCGCTCGGCCAGTGCCAGCAGCTTACGGCGCAGGGTCGGCGTCATCATTCCTCGCAACAGGGTGGTGATACCCGGGGGTGGCCGGGAACAGGCGCTCGGCGGCGCGGGTGAGATCGGTATCGCCATCCTGCGCGGCTTGGCGCAGGGCGGCGGTGGGTGGGTGCAGCAGGCGGTTGGTCAGGCCGTGCGCCAGCTGCTCCAGTACTTCGTCGGGCAGTTTGCCATGTGCCAGCTGCTGCCGGGCCTTGGCCAGCAGCTCGGCGCGGGTGGCCTCGCCGAATGCGCGTAGCTGCCGGATCGGCGCCTGCAGGCGAGCGGCGCGCAGGTTTTCCAAGTAGCGGGTGACCTGCAGGTCGATGATGGATTCGGCCTCGGCGGCGGCTTCGCGGCGGCCGCGGCGGTTCTCTTCCACCGCCCGTTCCAGGTCATCCACGGTGTACAGATAGGCGTCGGCCAGCGTGCCCACCTCGGCGTCGATATCGCGCGGTACGGCCAGGTCGAACAGCAGCATCGGCTTGTGTCGGCGCAGGCGCAGCGCGTTGGCGACCTGGCGGTGCAGGATCACCGGCTCGCGCGCGGCGGTGGCCGAGAACACCACGTCGGCTTCGCCCAGATGGCGCTCCAGCTCGGTCAAGGGCAGCGCCACGCCGCCGTGCCGGCTGGCCAAGTCCTGGGCATTGGCCAGGGTGCGATTGGCGATGAGCAGGCGCTTCACCTTGGCATCGCTCAGATGCTTGGCGACCAGCTCCATGGTTTCGCCAGCACCGACCAGCAGCACGGTGGATTCGTCCATGCGCGCAAACGAGTCCTGCGCCAGCCGCACCGCGGTGGAGGCCACCGAGATTGGGTTGGCGCCGACGCGGGTGTCGGTGCGGGCACGCTTGGCCACGGAGAAGGTCTGCTGGAACAACCGGTCCAATTGTTGCCCGATTGCGCCGCTGTCGTGGGCCAATGCCCAGGCATCTTTTACCTGGCCCAGGATCTGCGGCTCGCCCAGCACCATCGAGTCCAGGCCGGTGGCGACCCGGAACAGGTGGCGTACGGCTTCACCGTCGCTGTGCTGGTAGAGATAGCCCTGCAGGCTGCCTGCATGGTGTTCCAGCCAATGGCTCAGGGCCTTGCTGTCCTCGGCAACGGCATACAACTCGGTGCGGTTGCAGGTGGACAGCAATACCGCCTCGGCCAGTTGCGGGGTCTGCCGCAATGAATCCATCGCGCGCGGCAAGGCGTCTCCGCCAAAGGCAGCGCGTTCGCGCAGTTCTACCGGCGCAGTCTGGTGATTCAGTCCGAGCACCCACAGGGTCATCTGTTCAGTTGCTTGCGATAAGCTGCTGGCTGTTGAAGGCCGCCATTTTACGGCCCGGTTGCGTCAGATGCCCGTATTCAATCGCATATGCACCGTTCTGTTGCTTTCCCTGCCGGTTTTTCCGGTGCTGGCGGCCCCGGCTGCGCCGATTCGGGCGCCGTTGGCGGCTGAAGGCCTGCCGCTGACCCCGGTGCTGGCCGGTGAATTCTCGCTGCAGGCTGGCAAGTTGCCCGATGCCGCCCGCTGGTACCTGCAGGCCGCCCAGGAGGCCAAGGGCGACGTAGGCCTGGCTGAACGCGCCACCCGCATCGCCATGCTGGCCGATGACGCCGACCGTGCCGAACAGGCGCTGGCCCTGTGGGCGCAGCGCGACCCCGGCTCGGTAGCGGTGCGTGGCACCCGCGGCGCGCTGGCCATGCGCAATGGCGATGCCAAGCTGGCCCGCAAGGAATTGTTGGCGGTGTTGCGTTCACCTGAACCGCGCGCCTGGCGCTATGCGCTGCTGGCGCTGGCTACCGGTGGCCGTGACCCGGCGGTGCCGGCACAGGTACTGGGCATGCTGGTGGATGCCAATGCGATCCCAAATGACCTGGAGGCCTGGCAGGAATTTGGTCGGCTGGCCCTGCGCATGGAGAGCCCGGAACTGTCGCGGCGGATGGTGGGCGAGGTGGTCCGGCGCTTCCCGGATGAGCCGCGGGTGGCGCTGCTGCATGCTTCCCAGCTCAACCAGGCCGGCAGGAAGGACGAGGCGCTGGCCCTGCTCAAGGGCATCGAGCCCAAGGCCGAGAAGGACGACGAGCTGCGCGGTGCGCTGGCTATCGCCTACGACACGCTGGGTGAAACCGCGGCCGCCGAGCATGTGCTGTCGGTAGGTGAGCAGAACCTGCAGAGCTGGGGTATGCGAGCCTCGCTGCTGGCCAAACAGAAGGACGATGCCGGGCTGTTGGCGCTGTACCAGGACATCGCGGCCAAGGCCAGCAAGCCCGATCCGGACCAGCGCCTGCTGCTGGGCAAGATCGCCGAATACCTGAAGCGCTACCAGGAGGCCGTGGATTGGTATCACGGCGTGCCCGGTGGCGAGCATCGCGGTGAGGCGCAGCTGCGTGCGGTCAATGCGCTGCACCTGATGGGTGACAAGACGCGGGCTGCCAAGGAAGTGCAGGCGGTGCAGGCCGATGCCTCGCTGGACGACGATGTGCGCCGCGACGCCTATCTGCTCGAATCCGAGCTGCAGCTGCGTGATGGTGAAACCAAGGCTGAGTTCGACGTGCTGGCGCGTGGCCTGGCCGCGTTCCCGGATGACAGTGCCTTGCTGTACGCCCGCGCGCTGGCCTGGGAGCGCAATGACAATGTGCCGCGCGCCGAGGCTGACCTGCGCAAGGTACTGGTTGCCGAGCCCGAGAACGTGGCTGCACTGAATGCGCTGGGCTACACCCTGGCGGACCGCACCCAGCGCTACCAGGAGGCATTGGAGCTGATTGACCGTGCGCGCGTGGCCGAGCCGGACAATGCCGCCATCGTCGACAGCTACGGTTGGGTGTTGTATCGCCTGGGCCGCAACGACGAGGCACTGGTGCATCTGCGCCGCGCCTGGACCTTGAACAAGGACCCGGAGATCGCTGCGCACGTAGGCGAAGTGCTGTGGGTGCTGGGACAGAAAGATGAAGCCCGGCGCTACTTCGACGAGGCCCGCAAGCTGGATCCGGACAACCGCGCGCTGCAGCGTGCGATCGAAAAGTTGGGTGTATGAACGTAATGATGTGGCGGGCGCCGTTGGCGCTGCTGGTGGTAGGTGCGCTCGCGGCCTGCGGTTCGGTGCCCAAGCGTCAGGCGGCGCCGGTAGCGGCGGAAGTGGCGCAGGTGTCCGCGCAGGCACAGGCGGCGGAGCAGCAACGGCAGGCGGCCTTGCAGGCGCAACTGAACTGGTCGTTCCAGGGGCGGGTGGCGATCAGCAAGGGGCGCAACGGCGGCAATGGCCGGATCGACTGGCTGCAGCAAGGGCCGGCCTACCAGGTCAGCCTGGCCGCGCCGGTTACCCGCCAGAGCTGGCAGCTCAGTGGTGGTGAGCCCGGGCAGGCGGTGCGTCTGGAAGGGCTGGAAGGCGGCCCGCGCACGGCCGATGACGCCGGCCAGCTGCTGTTGCAGGCCACTGGTTGGGAAATCCCGGTCGCCCAGCTGGCGGAGTGGGTGCGTGGTCTGCCCAGCGCCGGCGCCAGCCCGGAGCACCTCGGTTTCGACGCCGAAGGTCGGCCGCGGGTGCTGCGCCAGCAGGGCTGGCAGGTGGATTACCTGGATTGGTACCCGGCCGAGGCGGGGCGTCCGTCGCTGCCGCGCCGGATCGAGGCGGTCAATGGCGATGCCAAGGTTCGTCTGATTGTGGATGAATGGGGTACGGACGCAGCATGAGCACCGTTGACGATGCTGCGGGCTGGTCGTACTGGCCGGCTCCGGCCAAGCTGAATCTGTTCCTGCATATCACCGGCCGTCGCGCTGACGGTTACCACGTGCTGCAGACCGTATTCCGGCTGCTGGATTGGGGCGATCGTATCGGCCTGCGTCTGCGTGAAGACGGTCAGGTGCGCCGCGATGGCCCGTCCGTGGCAGGCGTTGCCGAGGCCGATGACCTGGTGGTTCGTGCGGCTATCGCGCTGAAAAATGCCACCAATTGCGATCAAGGTGTCGATATCCGGGTCGATAAGCGGATTCCGGCCGGCGGCGGCTTTGGTGGCGGCTCCTCCGATGCGGCAACCGTGCTGGTGGCGCTGAACGCGCTATGGGGCACCGGCCTGGACGAGGATGCGCTGGCAGCGCTTGGCGTGCGTCTGGGCGCCGATGTACCGGTATTTGTGCGCGGGCGCAGCGCCTGGGCCGAGGGCGTGGGCGAATTGCTGACCCCGATTGAATTGCCGGAAGCATGGTATTTGCTGGTGGATCCGGGGGTTCATGTGCCCACGGCTGAACTTTTCCGTTCACAGCATTTGACGCGGGATGCCAAGCCCGTGAAAATAGCGGACTTCGCTTCCGGGACCGTCCTCGGAAATGCGTTCGAGCCGGTACTACGGCGCCAGGAACCCGCCATCGAGGCGACGTTCCAGGCCTTGTCAGGTATTGGTCGGGCACGACTCACGGGGTCGGGAAGCGGTTGTTTCGTCGAGTTCGCCACACGCGCTGCTGCAGAGCAGGCTTTGGCGGAGTTGCCGTCGCAACTGCGAGCTTGGGTGGCTGCGGGTGTTGATCGCTCGCCACTGCTCGATGCGCTGGAAACGACGGGAATTGTTTGATGCAGGGGCGTCGCCAAGAGGCCCAAGGCACCAGGTTTTGATCCTGGCATTCGTAGGTTCGAATCCTACCGCCCCTGCCACACACTCCCAACGCTGTAAGCGCAATGGATGTGCGCCTGCCACACCTGCGCCATCACTGCAGTACTCACGTTTCCATTTTGCTACTCGCCCCCGCCCGAGAGAGCTGTCATGCAAGATTCCCCGAACCTGCTGGTCTTTTCCGGCAATGCCAACAAACCTCTTGCACAGAGCATCTGCAAGGAACTCGGGGTAAGGCCGGGCAAGGCGCTGGTTTCCAAGTTCTCCGACGGTGAAGTACAGGTCGAGATCCAGGAAAACGTGCGCAAGCAGGACGTTTTCGTCGTTCAGCCGACCGGTGCTCCGAGCGCCGAGAACCTGATGGAACTGCTGGTGATCATCGACGCGCTCAAGCGTGCGAGCGCCGCGTCCGTCACCGCGGTGGTGCCGTACTTCGGTTACGCCCGCCAGGATCGCCGCATGCGCTCCTCGCGCGTGCCGATCACCGCAAAGGTTGCTGCAAAGATGTTCTCGGCCGTGCACACCGACCAGATCCTCACGGTCGACCTGCACGCCGATCAGATCCAGGGTTTCTTCGACATGCCGGTCGATAACGTCTATGCGTCGCCGCTGTTGCTGGCCGACATCTGGCGCGTCTACGGCACCGACAACCTGATCGTGGTCAGCCCGGACGTAGGTGGCGTGGTACGCGCCCGCGCCGTGGCAAAGCGCCTGGATGATGCCGACCTGGCCATCATCGACAAGCGCCGCCCGCGTGCCAACGTTGCCACCGTGATGAACATCATCGGTGACGTTGAAGGCAAGACCTGCGTGATGGTCGACGACATCGTCGACACCGCCGGCACCCTGTGTGCTGCCGCTGCTGCCCTCAAGGCGCGCGGTGCACTGAAGGTCGCCGCGTACTGCACCCACGCCGTGCTCTCGGGCCCGGCGGTGGACAATTTGAACAACTCCCAGCTCGATGAGCTGGTGGTGACCGACACGATTCCGCTTTCCGAAGTGGCCCGCGTCTGTCCCAAGATCCGCCAGATCAGCGTGGCCGAAATGCTGGCCGAGACGATGCGTCGCATCGCCTTCGGTGAGTCGGTCAGCTCGATGTACGTGGATTGATGGATCCGGTCCCCGGTTTCTCCGGGGATCACAACAGGCTCTTCTGGTCGCGGAAGAGTCTTTACGCAGCGCCGCGAGGCGGTGCAACAACCTAGAGTAGTCAACATGGCAAAGTCCCACGAAATCAAAGTCGCCCGTCGTGACGTGCAAGGTCAGGGTGCGAGCCGCCGCCTGCGTCATGCCGGTGTGGTCCCGGGTATCGTTTACGGCGGTAACAAGGAGCCGGTGAAGGTCGAGTTCAACCACAACGAGATCTGGCTGGCCCAGTTCAACGATTGGTTCTACTCCTCGATCATCGACCTGAACCTCGACGGCACCATCCACAAGGTGCTGCTGCGTGACATGCAGCGTCACCCGTACAAGCAGCTGGTCATGCACCTGGATTTCCAGCGCGTGAACGAAAATGAAGTGCTGCACGCTTCGGTGCCGCTGACCTTCATCAACGAAGACACCTCGCCGGCTGGCAAGGCTGCCGACGTGCTGGTCACCCACGAACTGAAGGAAGTGGCGATTGCCTGCTTGCCGAAGGACCTGCCGGAGTCGATCGAAGTCGACCTGGGCGAGCTGAAGGCTGGCGACATCATCTACCTGTCGGGCCTGAAGCTGCCGGCTGGCGTGGAAATTCCGGCACTGAAGCTGGGCAAGGGCCATGACGACGCAGTTGTCATCGCCAAGACCGCCGCTGCAGAAGAAGCAGCAGCCGAGTAATCGGCTATGTTGCGCCCGCTCTCCGGAGCGGGCGCAGCAGGTGTATCTGACAGATGACTGGCTTGCGATTGATCGTTGGTCTCGGCAACCCCGGACCCGAACACGCCCGAACCCGGCACAACGCTGGGTTTCATTTCGTTGAGGCCCTGGCAGAGCGGCAGGGTGCGCGCTGGGCGCTGGAAAGCAAATTGTTTGGCGAAGTCGCCAAGGTCGAGATCGCTGGGCAGCCGGTATGGCTGTTGAAGCCGGCGACCTACATGAATCTCGCCGGTAAATCGGTCACCGCCGCGCAGCGGTTCTGGAAGATCGAGCCGGAAGAAACCCTGCTTGCACACGACGAACTGGACATGCCGCCCGGCGTGGCCCGGCTCAAGTTTGACGGCGGTCATGGTGGCCAGAATGGCCTGCGTGACACCATCCGTCTGCTCGGTCATGGCAAGTTCCACCGTCTGCGTCTTGGCATCGGCCATCCCGGTCACAAGGACCGCGTTGTGGGTTGGGTGCTGGGCCGTCCGTCGCCGGACGACGCGGTGCTGATGGCGCAGGCCATCGATGCGGCCATCGACGTGATGCCGTTGGCGGTAGCTGGCGATTTCAGCGAAGCAATGAAGCGGTTGCACACCACCAAGTGAGCGAAAAATGGGGAATGGGGAATGGAACGGCAACAGGCCCTTCCGCTTCTCCATTCCCGATTTTCCATTCACGGGAGTTCAAGCATGGGTATCAAATGCGGCATCGTCGGTCTGCCCAATGTCGGCAAGTCGACCCTGTTCAATGCGCTGACCAAGGCGGGTATCGCTGCGGCCAACTTCCCGTTCTGCACGATCGAGCCGAATACCGGCGTGGTGCCGGTGCCGGATCCGCGCCTTGATGCGCTGGCGGCAATCGTCAAGCCGGAGCGGGTGATCCCGACCACGATGGAGTTCGTCGACATCGCCGGTCTGGTCGCTGGTGCCTCCAAGGGTGAAGGCCTGGGCAACAAGTTCCTCGCCCACATCCGCGAGACCGACGCCATCGCCCACGTCGTGCGTTGCTTCGAAGACGGCAACGTCATCCACGTGGCCAACAAGGTCGACCCGATCGCTGATATCGAAACCATCGATACCGAGCTGGCGCTGGCCGACCTGGAATCGGTGCTGAAGGCATTGGATCGCGCCACCCGCGCGGCCAAGGCCAACGACAAGGAAGCGCTGGCCCGCAAGCCGGTGCTGGAAAAGCTGGCTTCGGCACTGGATCAGGGCAAGTCGGCGCGTGCCGCCGGCCTTGATGCCGATGAGAAGGCGCTGATCCGTGACATGTTCCTGATCACGCTGAAGCCGCTGATGTACATCGCCAACGTCGCTGAAGACGGTTTCGAGAACAATCCGCTGCTGGACGTGGTGCGCGCACGCGCCGCGGCCGAAGGCGCCGAAGTGGTGCCGGTGTGTGCGGCCATCGAAGAAGAAATGGCGCAGCTGGATGACGCCGACCGCGACGAGTTCCTCAAGGACCTCGGTCTGGAAGAGCCGGGCCTGAACCGCGTGATCCGTGCCGGCTACAAGCTGCTCGGCCTGCAGACCTACTTCACCGCAGGTGTGAAGGAAGTCCGCGCATGGCAGTTGCGTGCCGGTTCGACCGCGCCGCAGGCAGCAGGCGTGATCCATACCGACTTCGAGCGTGGCTTCATCCGCGCCGAAACCATCAGCTACGAGGACTTCATCAACCTCAAGGGTGAGCAGGGCGCCAAGGAAGCCGGCCGCCTGCGCCTGGAAGGCAAGGACTACATCGTCAAGGAAGGCGACGTGCTGCATTTCCGCTTCAACGTCTGATCCCAGCGACGTTGCTGCAGCAACAAGGCCCCGCATTGCGGGGCCTTGTTGTATGTAGGGTTTGATGTGTGGCCAATAATTCGCCATGTTTTCGAAACCGTTGCGGCGCAAGGCCTGCGCACAGTTGTCCACAGCCTTCTCCATTCATTGCGCACAGCGGTTGTGGAGAAATACCAATGCCCGGCGCTTGCTTGTGGGAGCGGCATACGCCGCGAAGCTGGCATAGCTGAAGCATCGAGCAACTACGCAACCTGATGATGTACGAGCTTCGCGGCTCACGCCGCTCCCACAAGATGGGCGTGGCAGCTGCTTTGTAGGAGCGGCATAAGCCGCGGAGCTTGCATAGCTGAAGCTCAGGGCATCTACGCAACCTGATGGTGCATGTGCTTCGCGGCTTACGCCGCTCCTACCAAAAAAAAGCCGCATGCCTTCGTTGTGGTGCATTGGCTAAAATTTCACCGCCATTCTGAAAGCATTGCAGCGCAAGGCCTGCACGCAGTTGTCCACAGTCTTCTCCATCCATTGCACACAGTGGCTGTGGAGAAAAAGCCCGTAGCCTCCGGAATGTCGGTCAGTGGTAGCACCAAGGGACGCACAAACAACAAGGCCCGCCGATGGCGGGCCTTGTTGGCAATGCATGGGGCCAGGCCTTACAGCGCCTTGCCGCCCAACTTCCAGGTGAGCTGCAGGTAGTAGCTGCGGCCCATGCTGTCGAACCACGAAGTGTCGTAGTACGGGTAATTCGACCAGGTCGGGTCCTTCGGCGGCATCTTGTCGAACAGGTTGTTGACCGACAGCGACACCCGCAGGTGATCAGTGATGTCGTAGCGGGCGCCGGCGTTGAAGCGCCAGGTTGCTTTGGTCCATGCGTCGTTGTCGTAGTTGGCGACCTTGCCCAGGTAGTTGCCGAACAGGCTGGCGCCCCAGGCACCCTTGTCCCAGCTCACGCCCAGGTTCGACTTCACCCGCGGCAGCGTGGTGGCGCTGAAGCTGACATCGAGCATGTCTTCCTTCGGGTCGCCGGGGAACTGCTGGCGGGTGTGGCGATGCGTCCAGTTGTACTGGCCGGTGAAGCTGAAATCGCCTGCGTTCGCGGTCTGCAGACGGTAGTTGGCGGCCACGTCGATGCCCGAGGTTTCCTCGTTGGCGATGTTGATCGGTCCGAAGCGAACGCTGGTGATGGTGCCATCACCGTCGCGGATCACGCGTGCCAAGGCATCCACGCAGGTGGGCGAGTTGATGTCGACGGCCGCGCCACTGTCGGTGCTGCCCAGGCGGCAGTTGGCTTCGGTGATGCGAAGCAGCTCGCGGTCCTGCGTCTGCACCTGGTTCTCGATCTGGATCTTGTAGTAATCCACCGCCAGATCGAAGTTGGCCACGGGTGACCACACGAAACCAGCCGAGAACGATTTGCTGGTTTCCTCATCCAGGTTCATGTTGCCGCTGTAGACGTCGAACGTGCTGACGTCGTAGTCGCCAAGGTCGCCGGCGTAGCATTCGCCGTCTGTTGCTCCGGTGTTGTCCGAACGGCAGGCCAGGTAATCGGTGGCGGCGCGGGTGCGGTAGTAGTCGTTCCCGGCAAACAGGTAGTGCATGTCCGGTGCACGGAAACCGGTGCCGTAGGAACTGCGCAGCAACAAGGTGTCCAGCGGACGCCACTCCAAGCCGGCGCTGTAGGTGAACTTGCCCGGGTTCTTGTTGCCGAAGCTGTAACGGTCATAGCGCCCGGCCACGCTTGCCTGCAGGGTCGACGCCAACGGCACGCGCAATTCGCCGGCCGCACTCCAGTGGTCTCGGTCGCCATGGCCATCGCCGTAGCGCGGGCCGTAATAGGCGTCTTCGGTCAATGCCAGTGGATCGGGGTTGATCTCATAGGACTGCTTGCCGTATTCCACAGCGCCTGCAAAGCCGACATCGCCAGCGGGCATCGAGAACAGCGATGAGTTGTCGACCGTGAAGCTGAGGTTGTCGTTCTTGGCTTCCGGGCGGAACGTGGACATTGCAGCGATCGAGGCAAATTCGGCCTGGGTCAGCGGCGTGAACAGCCGCGCCGGATCCGGGGCGTAGATCGCGTAGCCATCATCGTCGTAGCCCTGCAGTTCGCCCAGGAACAGACGATTGGCCGCGGCTGCCTTGATGCGCGGCATTTTTACGTCAGCCTTGTACTGTGAGTGGTTGTAGGCGGCTTCCCAATTCCATTCCTCGGCGAACATGCCCTTGAGGCCGGTAGTTACCGCAAACGTCTTCTGGGTGGTGGTGTTCATGCGGTTTCTAAGGCCGCCCACTTCCTCTGGGCTGAACTGGCGTGCCCAGTTCTCTTTGTTTCCAGTCGTGGCGTTGTAGAAGATCTTGTTGCGGTAGTTGTTGGTCGAGTTCGGGTCGTGGAACTCCCAGCCCATATGGTCGCTGGCGACATCATTGCCGTTGGTGCCGGTCAGCAGCTTGACCTTCTGCTGGCCAAGCTGGACATCGGCAAACCACGACAGCGCATCATTGAAGCGGTACTCGAACGAACCATAGGCATTGAAGCCTTTGCGCTCATTCTGGATGGTGCGATAGGCAATGGCGCGTTCGCTGCCGCAATACGGGCCGTAGTCGTTCTCGGCGAGGACGGTGGTGCCGCCGTTGAGGCCGGCCATCGCCGCGCAATTGTCGGCCGGGGCGATGTTTTCGTCGTCGTCCCAGTTCTGCAGCTGCGCGATGAGGCGCGGCAGCTGGCGTTCTGCAGCAGGCGAATCCAGCGTCGAATCCTGCACGCTGCGGTCGGTGCCCCACAGGGGGCGCTTGTTGATCAGTTCAACGCCGACGATGCCGCTGAACTTGTCCTGCTCAAAGCCGGTGGTGATCGTCAAATTTTGCGATGAGCCACCGCCCCGGCTGGTGTCGCCAAAGCGGTAGTCGAAGGTGGTGCCATCGGTGGACTTCTTGAGGATGAAGTTGATGACGCCGGCCATGGCGTCCGAGCCGTACACCGCCGAGGCGCTGCCGGTAAGCACTTCAATCCGGTCGATCATGCCCAGCGGGATGTTGCCGACATCGGTGAAGTTGCTGCGGCCATTGAGCGGCAGCGGGAAGTCGGCGATGCGTCGGCCATTGACCAGTACAAGGGTGTGGTTGGGCCCAAGGCCGCGCAGATCGACTGCCTGTGCGCCAGGCGTGGACTGGGCGCCAGTGGTGTTCTGCTGTCCCTGCGTGCTGCCGCTGTTCTGGCTGAGCGAGCGCAGTACGTCCGGCACCGAGGTGAAGCCGGCGGATTTGATCTGCTCAGCCGTCACCACGGTGACCGGTGCCGGGCCTTCTACCTGGGCGCGCGGGATGCGCGAGCCGGTGACCTGCACCGTGTCGAGTTGTTGCGGTTGGCCCTGGGTGGCGGTCTGCGCCAGGGCGGGGGCGGCCATCGACAGCAGGGCCAGTTGGATTGAACACACCATTGCGTGCTTACGCATGAATCAGCTCTCTGATGAAAAGTGTCCGGATTTGTCCTGTCGGCATGTAGGGGAATGCCGGTCAACCCTGTCTGTAATGTGAATGGGGTCACTGCATCTAACACCTTTTTTACACGCTTGACCACTGCCAGAAAGTCTGGCATTACAGCTGTAAGCGATTACATGGATCGGGTAGAGGGCGCTATGAAACGTAAGAGTTCCTGGCTGGGGCGAGTGGTCCTGGCTATCGCGGCTATTGCTGCGGGGGGCGTGGTCCACGCCGAGGATTCGCGCGGCATCAGTGCTGCCGGCTACCGCTACTACGAAGTGGGTGATCTGGATGCGCCGCGCCCGGGCAAGACCGAGGCGGCGATGATGTTGATGGGTGGCGGTGATTGGGTGCCGGAAGCCTTCCACTGGTGGGTTGAGCGGGCGGGGCACGGCCGCGTGGTGATCCTGCGCGCCTCCGGCGACGACAACATGCAGAAGGAGCTGTACTACGACATCGGCGGCGTCACCGCGGTGCAGACGCTGGTGTTCGACAGCCGCAAGGCGGCCGATGATCCGGCCGTGCTACGCGTGGTGCGTGGCGCAGATGCGATTTTCATCGCTGGTGGTGACCAGTCGCGCTACATCCGCTTCTGGAAGGGCACCGAGCTCAACAAGCTGCTCAATGAACATGTCCGCGCGGGCAAGCCGATTGGTGGCACCAGTGCGGGCTTGGCCATCCTTGGTGGCTATTCCTATGGCGCGCTGGATGGCGGCAGTGTCAATTCGCCGACTGCGTTGAGCGACCCGATGGGCAGCGAGGTAACCATGGATCGGGATTTCCTGACCATGCCCTACCTCTCCAACGTCGTGACCGATACGCATTTTGCCAAGCGCGACCGTTTGGGGCGGCTGATCGTGTTCGTCGCCCGCGCTGCCCAGGACAAGGGCCAGGACGACATCGTCGGCATCGGCGTGGATGAGGACACCGCGCTGTGTGTGGAGGCCGATGGGCGTGGCCGGGTGTACTCGCTGGTCGATGGCTATGCATGGCTGGTGATGCCGCGTCGCACGGCTGATCGCCTCAGCAATGGTGAGCCGTTGGAATTCAGTTCGGTTCCGGTCACGGGCGTGGGCGCGGGTAGTCGCCTGCATCTGGATGGCTTCAAGGTCGACAATGCCGCCTTCACCGCGATGGCCAGTGTCGTTGATGGCGAGCTGGAGCTGCATCCCAACTGAGTACGTGAGAGCAACCGATCAAAGGGGCTTCGGCCCCTTTTTTCGTTGGCGCCGATGCTGCGGGGCGGTGGTGGTGGCGCGGCTCCGGCTGGAACCGGGGAGGGACCACCTGCTGCTTTGGATACTGTTCAGAGTGGCTGGCACCTGCCTAGAATCGGGCTTCCATTCGGGAGTGAAGAAACATGAAGCTGACTTCTGCAGTACTGCTGGGCCTGGCGTCGCTGTCCTCGGGAGCTGCCACGGCAGCCGAGGTCTCTCCCTTGCTGGTCATCCACGGCGGGGCAGGGGTGGAGCGCAAGGATTTCAGTGCTGCAGAAGAGCGTGCCGCCCGCGCGGCATTGACCGAAGCGCTGCGCCAGGGTCATCAGGCATTGGTCGCGGGCAAGCCCGCACTGGATGCGGTGACCGCCGCGATTACCGTGCTGGAAAACGATCCGACTTTCAACGCGGGCCGGGGCGCGGTGTTCACCCATGACGGCAAGAATGAGTTGGATGCCTCGTTGATGGATGGCGCCACGCTGCGCGCCGGTGCCGTCGCCGGCGTGCATACCGTCAAGAACCCGATCCTGTTGTCGCGCGCGGTGATGGAGCATTCGCCACATGTGATGATGGTGGGGCAGGGCGCGGAGATGTTTGCCGCCGAGCAGAAGATCGAACTGGTGGATCCGTCCTACTTCCGTACCGAGAAGCGCTGGGAGCAGTTGCAGCGTGCATTGAAGGAAGAGGTGGCAGGGCAGGCGCATGCCGATCTGGAAACCGCCAAGCATTTCGGCACCGTTGGTGCGGTTGCGCTGGACAACCAGGGCAAGCTTGCCGCGGGCACGTCCACGGGTGGAATGACCAATAAACGCTATGGACGTGTTGGTGATTCGCCGATCATCGGTGCTGGTACCTATGCCAATGATCAGTGCGCGGTTTCAGGCACGGGCTGGGGCGAGTACTACATCCGTCTGTCGGTGGCGCATGAGATATGTGCACGCATGAAGTACTTGAAGGAAACACCGATGCAGGCCGGTGATGAAGTGATCGTCAAGCGCATCCCGGAGCTCGGTGGTGATGGCGGCGGCATCGTGTTGTCTGCTGATGGCAAGGCTGCGATGCCGTTCAATACGGAAGGCATGTATCGCGGTTGGATTGGCGCAGATGGTGTGCCGCACGTGGCGATTTTTGCGGACGAAAAGATTAAGATGCCCGGCGAGTGATCGGCGCCGCCGATGCCGAAAAAGAAATTTCACCGAATGTGAAGATTTCTGTTGACAGCATCGGCGCTGATCACCAAAATAGCGAGCTCACCCACCCCTGACCGGCAAGGCCGCGGTCCTCGACAAGGGAGTGGAATGGAGGGATACCCAAGCGGCCAACGGGGGCAGACTGTAAATCTGCTGGCTTACGCCTTCGGTGGTTCGAATCCACCTCCCTCCACCAGTTTTATGTTGTGACGTGTTTTCCCGGTGCGGGAGTAGTTCAACGGTAGAACCTTAGCCTTCCAAGCTAATGGTGCGGGTTCGATTCCCGTCTCCCGCTCCATTGAACGAAACGAAAAAACACGGCATAATAGACAACTCGCTCACGTAGCTCAGTCGGTAGAGCACCTCCTTGGTAAGGAGGAGGTCGAAGGTTCGATTCCTTTCGTGAGCACCATCTTTCGCAGATAGTGCACAACTAACCCTGTTACCGAGAAGAAGCAGCCATGTCCAAGAGCAAGTTCGAGCGTACCAAGCCGCACGTCAACGTCGGCACCATCGGCCACGTCGATCATGGCAAGACCACGCTGACTGCCGCGCTGACCAAGATCGGTGCAGAGCGCTTCGGTGGCGAGTTCAAGGATTACTCCTCGATCGACGCCGCACCGGAAGAGAAGGCTCGTGGTATCACGATCTCGACCGCGCACGTTGAGTACGAATCTGCTTCGCGTCACTACGCCCACGTGGATTGCCCGGGCCATGCTGACTACGTCAAGAACATGATCACCGGTGCTGCCCAGATGGACGGCGCGATCCTGGTCTGTTCGGCTGCTGACGGTCCGATGCCGCAGACCCGCGAGCACATCCTGCTGTCGCGTCAGGTCGGCGTGCCGTACATCGTCGTGTTCCTGAACAAGGCCGACATGGTTGACGATGCCGAGCTGCTGGAACTGGTCGAAATGGAAGTCCGCGAGCTGCTGAGCAAGTACGACTTCCCGGGCGACGACACCCCGATCGTGCACGGTTCGGCTCGTATGGCGCTGGAAGGCGACCAGAGCGACATCGGCGTGCCGGCCATCCTGAAGCTGGTCGATGCACTGGATAGCTGGATCCCGACCCCGGAGCGTGACGTCGACAAGCCGTTCCTGATGCCGGTGGAAGACGTGTTCTCGATCTCGGGCCGCGGCACCGTGGTGACCGGTCGTATCGAGCGCGGCGTGATCAAGGTCGGCGAAGAAATCGAAATCGTCGGTATCCGTCCGGTCCAGAAGACCACCGTCACCGGCGTGGAAATGTTCCGCAAGCTGCTGGACCAGGGTCAGGCAGGTGACAACGCCGGTCTGCTGCTGCGCGGCACCAAGCGTGACGACGTCGAGCGTGGCCAGGTTCTGGCCAAGCCGGGTTCGATCAAGCCGCACACCCAGTTCGAAGCCGAAGTCTACGTTCTGTCGAAGGACGAAGGCGGCCGTCACACCCCGTTCTTCAAGGGTTACCGTCCGCAGTTCTACTTCCGTACCACCGACATCACCGGTGCGGTTGAGCTGCCGGAAGGCGTCGAGATGGTGATGCCGGGCGACAACGTGAAGATGGTTGTCACCCTGATCAACCCGGTGGCAATGGACGAAGGTCTGCGCTTCGCAATCCGCGAAGGTGGCCGTACCGTCGGCGCCGGCGTGGTCGCCAAGATCGTCGCTTAATAAGCCTGTAGCGCCAGCAGTGACTGCTGTTGGCGGCGCGGATGGCGGGCCGGGTACCTCGGTCCGCCTTCGCCGTCTAAGGTGACGTGTAATAGTCAAGTTTTACGCCAGTAGCTCAATTGGCAGAGCAGCGGTCTCCAAAACCGCAGGTTGGGGGTTCGAGTCCCTCCTGGCGTGCCATTTGCAACTCTCTATCCAGTGACCTTGGTCGCACCAGCTACAAGAGTCGGATGAACAGCAAGATCGAACATTCCAAGCCCGCCGCGTCTTCTGGTGGCGATATCGTCAAGTACGTCGGCGCTGCGCTGTTGGTGCTGGCTGGTTTGTTTGTCTGGTTCTGGTTTGCCGATCAGCCGCGTACTGCCCAGCTGGGTGCATGGGCCGGCCAGTGGCGTGCGCTGGCAGTGGTTTTGGGTCTGGTGGCCGGTGGTGCAGTATTCATGCTGACCACGAAGGGCCGTCAGACAATCGAATTCCTTTCTGAATCCCGTTTCGAGCTGCGCAAGGTTGTGTGGCCGACCCGCCAGGAGGCTATCCGCATGACGTGGGTGGTGGTCGTGGTGGTGATCGTGCTGAGCCTGCTGCTGGGTGGCTTTGACTTTGTGATCCAGAAGCTGACCCAGTGGTTCCTGGGTCGTTAAGGAGATATCTGTGAAGCGTTGGTACGTCGTTCACGCCTATTCAGGTTTTGAGAAGTCGGTTGCGCAGGCATTGCGTGATCGCATCGCGCGTGACGAGATGCAGGAGCTTTTCGGTGATGTGCTGGTCCCCACGGAAGAAGTGGTGGAAATGCGCGCAGGCCAGAAGCGCCGCTCCGAACGCAAGTTCTTCCCCGGTTACGTGCTGGTCCAGATCGAAACCCACGAAGAAGCCGGTATCCCGCGCATCGACAACGAAAGCTGGCATCTGGTCAAGGAAACCCCGAAGGTCATGGGTTTCATTGGTGGCACTGCCGACCGTCCTCTGCCGATCCAGGACAGCGAAGCCGCTGCCATCCTGAATCGCGTTCAGGAGGGTGTCGAGAAGCCGCGTCCGAAGGTGCTGTTCGAGCCGGGCCAGATGGTCCGTGTCACCGAAGGCCCGTTCAACGATTTCAACGGCGTTGTCGAAGAAGTCAATTACGAAAAGAGCCGTCTGCGCGTCTCGGTGCTGATCTTTGGTCGCGCCACCCCGGTCGAGCTTGAGTTCGGCCAGGTCGAGAAGGCGATCTAAGGCGTTGCACGCCACCTGTTCAGGTGGCATCGCAAAAAGCTGCTACAATTTTCGGCTCCCCAATGCGGGAGCAAATCAAGGGCTGCCGCGAGGTGGCCTTTGGTGCGATTTCACAACGCGATGCCGGGACGCGTGATTCCCGGTCCGATGGGGAGCCTGTTGTCGCAAGGCGCTAGCACCCGGAGAGCACTCTAATGGCAAAGAAAGTTGTCGGTTATATCAAGCTGCAGGTAAAGGCCGGTCAGGCCAATCCCTCGCCGCCGGTCGGTCCTGCGCTGGGTCAGCGTGGCCTGAACATCATGGAATTCTGCAAGGCGTTCAACGCTGCCACGCAGAAGCTGGAACCGGGTCTGCCGGTGCCGGTGATCATCACGGCCTATTCGGACCGTACGTTCACCTTCATCACCAAGAGCACCCCGGCGACCACGCTGCTGAAGAAGGCCGCTGGCATTTCTTCGGGCTCGAAGAAGCCGAACACCGACAAGGTGGGCAAGGTAACGCGCGCGCAGCTGGAAGAAATCTGCAAGGCGAAGGAGCCGGATCTGACGGCTGCAAGCCTTGACGCCGCCGTACGTACGATCGCGGGTTCTGCCCGTTCCATGGGCCTGGTGGTAGAGGGTTAATCTGATGGCACAGACCAAGCGTGAGAAGGCCATCAAGGCCGCTATCGTCCCGGGCAAGGCATACGCCTTCGAGGACGCAATCAACATCCTGAAGACCGCCACCAAGGCCAAGTTCGTCGAGTCGATCGACGTGGCCGTGCGTCTGGGCGTGGATGCCAAGAAGTCCGACCAGCAGGTGCGCGGTTCCACCGTGCTGCCCGCCGGTACCGGCAAGTCGGTCCGCGTTGCCGTGTTCGCTCCGGCCGGTGCCAAGGCTGACGAAGCCCTGGCCGCTGGCGCTGAAGCCGTCGGCATGGACGACCTGGCTGAGAAGATGCAGGCCGGCGATCTGAACTATGACGTCGTCATTGCTACCCCGGACGCGATGCGCGTTGTCGGTAAGCTGGGCACCCTGCTGGGCCCGCGTGGCTTGATGCCGAACCCGAAGGTCGGCACCGTTTCGGCCAACCCGGGCGAAGCCGTCAAGAATGCCAAGTCGGGTCAGGTGCGTTACCGCACCGACAAGGCCGGCATCATCCACTGCACCATCGGCAAGGCCAGCTTCGAAAACGGCGCGCTGCAGTCGAACCTGCAGGCACTGCTGGTTGACCTGATCAAGGCCAAGCCGGCCACCTCGAAGGGCCTGTACCTGCAGAAGGTGTCGGTCAGCTCGACGATGGGCCCGGGCGTGACTGTTGACCAGTCCTCGCTGAGCCTGAAGTAATTGTTTGAAGCGGCCTCGGTACCTCTGGTGCCGGGGCCGTCATTTTGAAGGCGTCGCGCAGGGTGACCTGCGTGGAGCCGTCAAAGACCGCAGGCGCGGTCAGCGCATACCGGCGACGGGCACGGAAGCTCGATTTGGCAAGGAGTCGCCGCCGGCACAGCGAGATCGCTTAATCGATTCGTTCTCGGATCACCCTGCGTAGATGGTGCCGCCCTTCTGGATTTTTCTGGTTCACGTATGTCTGGGTTCGCCCAGGTCTGCACACTCCAGCTCTAGAACGGCCACCACCGGAACATCACCCGATGTTCCCGGCGTCCAGGACGGATGCCGCCCAGGACCGCACACGGCTAGGAGCCGTAAGCGGAATATGTTTGAAGTGGAGATTGGAAGTTCGAGATTTACAGGCGTGGAAACCCGCTTGCGCTGATCCCGGATCACCGATTCCCGCTTAAACGGAGGAGTGCAATGGCTCTCAATCTGTCCCAGAAGCAAGAAGTAGTCGCCGAGCTGGCAGACGTCGCCGCCAAGGCCCACTCCTTGATCGCAGCCGAATACGCTGGCACCACGGTCGCTCAGATGACCGCGATGCGTAAGCAGGCCCGCGAAACCGGTGTTTTCTTGAAGGTTGTCAAGAACACGCTGGCCTCGCGCGCCGTTGAAGGCACCGATTTCGCAGTTGCAAAAGACCAGATGGTTGGTCCGCTGCTGTATGCGTTTTCGCTTGAGGAGCCCGGCGCAGCCGGTCGCCTGATCAAGGATGCAGCCAAGGGTAACGACAAGCTGAAGGCGAAAGTCGTGGCAATCGGCGGGGAAGTTTTCCCGGCCAGCCACGTCGACGTGCTGGCATCGTTGCCGACCCGTGATCAGGCCCTGGCCATGTTGGCCCGCGTCCTGACCGAGCCGGTCACCATGTTCGCCCGCGCCGTCAAGGCTATCGGTGAGAAGCAGGAAGGTGGCGCAGCGGAAGCTGCAGCGCCGGCCGCTGAAGCTGAAGCCGTCTAAGTTCGACGTCCACGTGGTTCCGCAAGGAACCTCAATCCAGAAAATTTTCAAAAGGTAATCAAAATGTCCCTTACCAATGATCAGATCGTCGACGCGATCGCCGAAAAGTCCCTGATGGAAGTGATGGAGCTGGTCAAGGCCATCGAAGAGAAGTTCGGCGTGTCGGCTGCTGCCCCGGTTGCAGTTGCTGCTGCTGGCCCGGCTGCTGTCGTTGAAGAGCAGACCGAATTCAACGTCATCCTGAAGGATGCCGGCGCGAAGAAGGTCGAAGTGATTAAGGCCGTCCGCGCCATCACCGGCCTGGGCCTGAAGGAAGCGAAGGACCTGGCTGAAGCCGGCGGCGTCGTGAAGGAAGGCGCTTCGAAGGAAGACGCCGACAAGTTCAAGAAGGAACTGGAAGCCGCCGGCGCGACCGTCGAGCTGAAGTAATCAGTTCTTGCATCGTCATCGATTCACGGCGATGCAGCCAAGGCTGGGGGCGTAAAGCCCCCGGCCTTTGGTCGTTTCAAACCGTTGTAATGCCGGGCGTGCCTGGCAGGCAATAGAAAGACCAACGTGGCAGGTGTCAGGCGCTGCGCTCCAGACGATGGGGTGACCCGCAGCCGATACAAGCGAGTTGGCAGTTGGAAGTAGCAATAGAAGGCGTGCTGGTGCCGGCAATACCAGCGACTTCCAACTGACAATTTCAAGATTTCCTTACGGGTCGTGGACGCACGGCTCGCACAACAAGGTGGAAGACCTCATGACGTCCTATTCGTACACCGAAAAAAAGCGCATCCGCAAAGATTTCGGCAAGCAGCGCTCGATCCTCGAGGTGCCGTTCCTGCTCGCGATCCAGGTTGATTCGTACCGCGAATTCCTGCAGGAAAACATCGACCCGGCCAAGCGCTCCGACCACGGCCTGCATGCTGCGCTGAAGTCGGTGTTCCCGATTTCCAGCTACAGCGGCAATGCTGCCCTGGAATACGTCGGCTACAAGCTGGGCGACCCGGTGTTTGACGAGCGCGAGTGCCGCCAGCGCGGCATGAGCTACGGCGCGCCGCTGCGCGTCACTGTGCGTCTGGTCATCTACGACCGCGAATCGTCCACCAAGGCGATCAAGTATGTGAAGGAGCAGGAGGTCTATCTGGGCGAAATCCCGTTGATGACCGACAACGGCACCTTCATCGTCAACGGTACCGAGCGCGTCATCGTGTCGCAGCTGCACCGTTCGCCGGGCGTGTTCTTCGACCACGACCGTGGCAAGACCCACAGCTCGGGCAAGCTGCTGTACAGCGCCCGCATCATTCCGTACCGCGGTTCCTGGCTGGACTTCGAGTTCGACCCGAAGGACGCACTGTTCACCCGTATCGACCGTCGCCGCAAGTTGCCGGTGTCGGTGCTGCTGCGTGCGCTGGGCTACAACAACGAAGAGATGCTGGCCGAGTTCTTCGAGGTCAACACCTTCCACATCAACCCGGACGAAGGCGTGCAGCTGGAGCTGGTGCCGGAGCGTCTGCGTGGCGAAACGCTGAACTTCGACCTGGCTGACGGCGACAAGGTCATCGTGGAAGCTGGCAAGCGCATCACCGCGCGCCACATCAAGCAGCTGCAGGCCTCGGGCATTGCTGCGTTGGCCGTGCCGGACGATTACATCGTCGGCCGCATCCTGTCGCACGACGTGGTTGATGCCAACACCGGTGAACTGCTGGCCCAGGCCAACGACGAAATCAGCGACGAGCAGCTGCAGAACTTCCGCAAGGCGGGCGTTGATGCAGTGGGCACGCTGTGGGTGAACGATCTGGATCGTGGCCCGTACCTGTCCAACACCCTGCGCATCGATGGCACCAAGACCCAGCTCGAAGCGCTGGTCGAAATCTATCGCATGATGCGTCCGGGCGAGCCGCCGACCAAGGACGCCGCGCAGAACCTGTTCCACAACCTGTTCTTCACCTTCGAGCGCTACGACCTGTCCACGGTTGGCCGCATGAAGTTCAACCGTCGTGTCGGCCGCAAGGAAGTCACCGGTGAGTCGGTGCTGTATGACCGCAAGTACTTCGGCGAGCGCAACGACGAGGAATCCAAGCGCCTGGTCGCCGCACACGGCGAAGGCTCCGACATCCTTGACGTGATCAAGGTGCTGACCGAGATCCGCAACGGTCGCGGCGTGGTCGATGACATCGATCACCTGGGCAACCGTCGCGTGCGTTCGGTCGGTGAAATGGCCGAGAACGTGTTCCGCGTGGGCCTGGTCCGCGTCGAGCGCGCGGTCAAGGAGCGCCTGTCGATGGCCGAGTCGGAAGGCTTGACCCCGCAGGAACTGATCAATGCCAAGCCGGTTGCTGCCGCGATCAAGGAATTCTTCGGCTCCTCGCAGCTGTCGCAGTTCATGGATCAGAACAACCCGCTGTCGGAAGTGACGCACAAGCGTCGCGTCTCGGCGCTGGGCCCGGGCGGCCTGACCCGCGAACGCGCCGGCTTCGAAGTCCGCGACGTGCACCCGACCCATTACGGCCGTGTCTGCACCATCGAAACGCCGGAAGGCCCGAACATTGGCCTGATCAACTCGTTGGCCGTGTTCGCACGCACCAACAAGTACGGCTTCCTGGAAACCCCGTACCGCAAGGTGCATGACGGCAAGGTCTCCGACGAGATCGAGTTCCTGTCGGCCATCGAAGAAAACGAGTACGTCATCGCCCAGGCCAACGCCCTGACCGATGCCAAGAACATGCTCACCGAGCAGTTTGTACCGTGCCGCTTCCAGGGTGAGTCGCTGCTCAAGCCGCCGGCAGAAGTCCACTTCATGGACGTCTCGCCGATGCAGACCGTGTCGGTCGCTGCGGCACTGGTTCCGTTCCTGGAGCACGATGACGCAAACCGCGCACTGATGGGCGCCAACATGCAGCGCCAGGCCGTGCCGACCCTGCGTGCGCAGAAGCCGCTGGTGGGTACCGGTATCGAACGCGCCGTGGCGCGTGACTCCGGTGTGACCGTGAACGCACTGCGTGGTGGCGAGATCGTGCAGATCGACGCCGGCCGCATCGTGGTCAAGGCCAACGAGAACGAGATCACCGATCCGGCAGATGCCGGCGTGGATATCTACAACCTGATCAAGTACACCCGTTCGAACCAGAACACCTGTATCAACCAGCGTCCGCTGGTGAACGTGGGTGACGTGATCGCGCGCGGCGACGTGCTGGCCGATGGCCCGTCCACCGATATCGGTGAACTGGCGCTGGGTCAGAACATGCTGATCGCCTTCATGCCGTGGAACGGCTACAACTTCGAAGACTCCATCCTGCTGTCCGAGCGTGTGGTGGAAGAGGATCGTTACACCACGATCCACATCGAAGAGCTGACCTGCGTTGCGCGTGACACCAAGTTGGGGCCGGAGGAAATTTCCGCCGACATCCCGAACGTGTCCGAGCAGGCGCTGAACCGTCTGGACGAATCCGGCGTGGTGTACATCGGTGCGGAAGTGCGCGCCGGCGACATCATGGTTGGCAAGGTCACGCCGAAGGGCGAGAGCCAGCTGACCCCGGAAGAGAAGCTGCTGCGCGCGATCTTCGGCGAGAAGGCTTCCGACGTTAAGGACAGCTCGCTGCGCGTTCCGCCGGGCATGGACGGCACCGTCATCGACGTGCAGGTCTTCACCCGCGACGGCATCGAGAAGGACAAGCGCGCACGCCAGATCGAAGAGAACGAGATCAAGCGCGTCAAGAAAGACTTCGACGACCAGTTCCGCATCCTGGAAGGCGCCATCTACGCACGTCTGCGTTCGCAGATCGTGGGCAAGGTCGCCAACGGCGGCGCCAACCTGAAGAAGGGTGACGTTGTTTCCGATGCGCTGCTGGACGGCCTGAAGAAGTCCGACTGGTTCACCCTGCGCATGAAGGACGACGATGCGTCCGACGCCATCGAGCGTGCCCAGATGCAGATCCAGGCACACGAGAAGGAATTCGAGCGTCGCTTCGCCGACAAGCGCGGCAAGATCACCCAGGGCGACGACCTGGCACCGGGCGTGCTGAAGATGGTCAAGGTGTTCCTTGCCGTGAAGCGTCGCATCCAGCCGGGTGACAAGATGGCAGGCCGCCACGGTAACAAGGGTGTGGTCTCCAACGTGGTGCCGGTCGAAGACATGCCGTACATGGCTGACGGCAACACCGTGGACATCTGCTTGAACCCGCTGGGCGTGCCGTCGCGTATGAACATCGGCCAGATTCTGGAAGTGCACCTTGGTTGGGCCGCAAAGGGTCTGGGCAAGCGCATCCAGGGCATGCTGGAACAGCAGCGTGCGGTCAGCGAACTGCGTGAGTTCCTGGGCAAGATCTACAACCATGACTCGGCCGTGTCCGAGCAGCGCGTGGACCTGTCCCAGTTCAGCGACGAAGAGCTGCTGAACCTGGCCAAGAACCTGACCGACGGCGTGCCGATGGCAACCCCGGTGTTCGACGGCGCGGCGGAAGAGGAAATCCGCGAGATGCTGAATCTGGCCTACCCGGATGAAGCACCGGAAACCGCTCGCCTGGGCTTCAACGCCAGCAAGACGCAGATGCAGCTGTATGACGGCCGCACCGGCGAAGCCTTCGACCGCAAGACCACGGTTGGCTACATGCATTACCTGAAGTTGAACCATTTGGTCGACGACAAGATGCATGCCCGTTCGACCGGTCCGTACTCGCTCGTTACCCAGCAGCCGCTGGGCGGCAAGGCGCAGTTCGGTGGTCAGCGCTTCGGTGAAATGGAAGTCTGGGCACTGGAAGCCTACGGCGCGGCCTACACCCTGCAGGAAATGCTGACGGTGAAGTCCGATGACGTACAGGGCCGTAACCAGATGTACAAGAACATCGTCGACGGTGAGCACGAGATGGTTGCGGGCATGCCGGAATCCTTCAACGTTTTGGTGAAGGAAATCCGCTCGCTGGCCATCAACATGGAACTGGAAGGCGGTTGATTGCGCAGGCGCTGCTGCAGTGATGCAGCAGCGCCGCCAGCACTGACTGACAGCCCATCGACACAGATTTCCTCCTTTCGGAGAACACCATGAAAGACCTGCTCAACCTCTTCAACCAGCAGCGCCAGACGCTGGACTTCGACGCGATCAAGATCGCGCTGGCCTCGCCGGACCTGATCCGTTCGTGGTCCTTCGGCGAAGTGAAGAAGCCGGAAACCATCAACTACCGTACCTTCAAGCCGGAACGTGACGGCCTGTTCTGCGCCGCCATCTTCGGACCGGTCAAGGACTACGAGTGCCTGTGCGGCAAGTACAAGCGCATGAAGCACCGCGGCGTCGTCTGCGAAAAGTGCGGCACCGAAGTCACCCTGGCCAAGGTGCGCCGCGAGCGCATGGGCCACATCGACCTGGCATCGCCGGTCGCGCACATCTGGTTCCTCAAGTCGCTGCCGTCGCGCATCGGCCTGATGCTGGACATGACCCTGCGTGACATCGAGCGCGTGCTGTACTTCGAAGCCTACGTGGTGACCGAGCCGGGCCTGACCGCCCTGGAGCGCCGCCAGCTGCTGACCGAAGAACAGTACCTGCAGGCCCGCCAGGAACACGGCGACGACTTCGACGCCGCCATGGGCGCCGAGGCCGTCTACGAACTGCTGCGCACCATCGACCTGCAGGCCGAAATGGTCCGCCTGCGCGAGGAAATCGCCTCGACCGGTTCGGAAACCAAGCTCAAGCGTCTGACCAAGCGCATCAAGCTGGTCGAAGCCTTCCTCGAGTCGGGCAACCGCCCGGAGTGGATGGTGATGACCGTGCTGCCGGTGCTGCCGCCGGACCTGCGTCCGCTGGTGCCGCTGGACGGTGGCCGCTTCGCGACCTCGGATCTGAACGATCTGTACCGCCGCGTCATCAACCGTAACAACCGCCTGCGCCGCCTGCTGGAGCTGAACGCTCCGGACATCATCGTGCGCAACGAAAAGCGCATGCTGCAGGAGTCGGTTGACGCCCTGTTGGACAACGGCCGTCGCGGCCGTGCCATCACCGGCACCAACAAGCGCCCGCTCAAGTCGCTGGCCGACATGATCAAGGGCAAGCAGGGTCGTTTCCGTCAGAACCTGCTGGGCAAGCGCGTCGATTATTCGGGCCGTTCGGTGATCACCGTGGGTCCGTACCTGAAGCTGCACCAGTGCGGCCTGCCGAAGAAGATGGCGCTTGAGCTGTTCAAGCCGTTCGTGTTCGCCAAGCTGCAGCGTCGTGGCCTGGCCACCACCATCAAGGCTGCCAAGAAGCTGGTCGAGCGCGAAGAAGGCGAAGTCTGGGACGTCCTGGAAGAAGTCATCCGCGAACATCCGGTGCTGCTGAACCGTGCGCCGACCCTGCACCGTCTGGGCATCCAGGCGTTCGAACCGCTGTTGATCGAAGGCAAGGCCATCCAGCTGCATCCGCTGGTCTGTACCGCATTCAACGCCGACTTCGACGGTGACCAGATGGCCGTCCACGTGCCGCTCTCGCTGGAAGCCCAGCTGGAAGCGCGTGCGCTGATGATGTCCACCAACAACATCCTGTCGCCGGCCAACGGCGAGCCGATCATCGTGCCGTCGCAGGACGTCGTGTTGGGCCTGTACTACATGGCGCGCTCGCTGGTGAACAAGCAGGGCGAGGGCATGGTGTTCGCGAACACCGACGAAGTGAAGCGTGCCTACGACAACCGTCTGGTTGAGCTGCACGCCCGCGTCAAGGTGCGCATCGTGCAGGTCGAGCGTGACGAAGACGGCAACAAGGTCAAGAAGACCTCGATCGTCGACACCACCGTCGGCCGTGCGCTGCTGAGCGAGATCATGCCGGAAGGCCTGCCGTTCGAGCTGTGCAACACCGAGATGACCAAGAAGAACATCTCGCGCCTGATCAACCAGAGCTACCGTCTGCTGGGTCTGAAGGACACCGTGGTGTTCGCCGACAAGCTGATGTACACCGGCTATGCCTACGCAACCCGCGCTGGCGTCTCGATCGGCATCGACGACATGCTGATCCCGGACGAGAAGAAGGGCATCCTCGGCGAAGCCGAAGCCGAAGTGCTGGAAATCCAGGAGCAGTACCAGTCCGGTCTGGTCACCGCTGGCGAGCGCTACAACAAGGTGGTCGACATCTGGTCGCGCACCAATGAGCGCATCGCCAAGGCGATGATGGAAACCATCGGTACCGAGAAGGTCGTGGGCAGCGACGGTGAGATGGTCGACCAGAAGTCGATGAACTCGCTGTACATCATGGCCGACTCCGGTGCGCGTGGTAGCCAGGCGCAGATCCGTCAGCTGGCCGGTATGCGTGGCCTGATGGCGCGTCCGGACGGCTCGATCATCGAGACGCCCATCAAGGCGAACTTCCGTGAAGGCCTGAACGTGCAGGAGTACTTCAACTCCACCCACGGTGCCCGTAAGGGTCTGGCCGATACCGCGTTGAAGACGGCGAACTCGGGTTACCTGACCCGTCGTCTGGTCGACGTGGCGCAGGACGTGGTGATCACCGAGGTCGATTGCGGTACCTCCGAAGGCCTGACCATGATTCCGATCGTGGAAGGCGGCGACGTGGTTGAGCCGTTGAAGGACCGCGTGCTGGGTCGCGTCGTGGCCGAGGACGTGTTCCTGCCGGGCAACGACGAAGATCCGATCGTGACCCGCAACACCGTGCTCGACGAGCAGTGGGTGAACAAGCTGGAAGAAGCCGGCGTGCAGACCATCAAGGTCCGCTCGACCATCACCTGCGCCTCGTCCTTCGGTGTCTGCAGCCTGTGCTACGGCCGCGATCTGGCCCGTGGCCACATCGTCAACATCGGTGAAGCGGTCGGCGTCATCGCCGCACAGTCGATCGGTGAGCCGGGTACCCAGCTGACCATGCGTACGTTCCACATCGGTGGTGCGGCATCGCGTGCGGCTGCGGTCGACAACATCACCGTCAAGACCACCGGTTCGGTGAAGTTCTCCAACCTGAAGCACGTCGAGCAGACCAGCGGTTCGCTGGTTGCGGTCTCGCGCTCGGGTGAAATCTCCGTGCTCGACCCGCATGGTCGTGAGCGTGAGCGTTACAAGCTGCCCTACGGTGCCAGCATTGGCGTCAAGGACGGTGCGGAAATCAAGGCTGGCCAGACCGTGGCCAACTGGGATCCGCATAACCACCCGATCGTGTCGGAAGTGGCTGGTTTCGTGCGCTTCATCGACTTCATCGATGGCGTGACCGTGATCGAGAAGACCGACGAATTGACCGGTCTGGCCTCGCGCGAAATCACCGATCCGAAGCGTCGTGGCTCGCAGGCCAAGGATCTGCGTCCGCTGGTCCGCATCGTCGATGGCAAGGGCAATGACCTGACCATCCCGGGCACCGACCTGCCGGCACAGTACCTGCTGCCGCCGCGCTCGATCGTCAACCTGCAGGATGGCGCGCCGGTAGGCGTGGGCGACGTGGTTGCCAAGATCCCGCAGGAAGCCTCGAAGACCCGCGACATCACCGGTGGTCTGCCGCGCGTTGCCGACTTGTTCGAAGCCCGCAAGCCGAAGGACCCGGCGATCCTGGCCGAGCGTTCGGGTATCATCAGCTTCGGCAAGGACACCAAGGGCAAGCAGCGCCTGATCATCAAGGACACCGATGGTTCGGAGCACGAAGAGCTGATTCCGAAGTACCGTCAGATCATCGTGTTCGAAGGTGAGCACGTGACCCGCGGTGAAACCGTGGTGGACGGCGAGCCGAGCCCGCAGGACATCCTGCGCCTGAAGGGCGTGGAAGAACTGGCCCGTTACCTGGTCAAGGAAATCCAGGACGTTTACCGCCTGCAGGGCGTGAAGATCAACGACAAGCACATTGAAGTGATCTCGCGTCAGATGCTGCGCAAGGTGGAAATCGTTGACCAGGGCAGCAGCAAGTTCCTCAATGGCGAGCAGGCCGAGCGCCAGCGCGTGATCGAGGAGAACGCCAAGCTGATCGCCCGTAACGAGCTGCCGGCACGTTTCGAGCCGGTGCTGCTGGGTATCACCAAGGCATCGCTGGCCACCGAGTCGTTCATCTCGGCGGCTTCGTTCCAGGAAACCACCCGCGTGCTGACCGAGGCTGCCGTGCGCGGTACCTCCGATGGTCTGCGCGGTCTGAAGGAAAACGTGATCGTCGGCCGCCTGATTCCGGCGGGTACCGGCCTTGCGTACCACGCCCAGCGCCGTCGTAACGCGTCGGGTCTGACCGATTCGGAAATCGCAACCCTGGCCGGTCCGGCCGTGGTCGCTGAACCGGCGGTCGTGGCACCGGAAGCTGAACCGGCGACTGGTGAAGAGTAAGTAGTTTGATCGGCCGGTCCGTTCGCGGACCGGCAGTTCGACCTGAACGGGGAATACGGAGATACCCCTGTAACGGCTCTGGATCAGGGCTGGCTTGGCATGGGCTTGTTTGACTGGGCTCTTGACAAGTTGCTACAATCGTCTGTCTCAGCAGGCCAAAATTTTGGCCTGCTTTACAATTTCCGCATCCTGGCCGTTTTTTGGCGGCCCCAATCAGAAGAACCTACTGATGGCGACGATCAACCAGCTGGTACGCAAGCCGCGTCAAGCTACCACCTACAAGAGTGCCTCGCCGGCGCTCGACAAGTGCCCGCAGCGCCGTGGCGTCTGCACGCGCGTGTACACCACCACTCCGAAGAAGCCGAACTCGGCTCTGCGCAAGGTTGCAAAGGTTCGCCTGACCAACCAGGAAGAAGTGATTTCCTACATCGGTGGTGAAGGCCACAACCTGCAGGAGCACTCCGTGGTCCTGATCCGCGGCGGTCGCGTCAAGGATCTGCCGGGTGTGCGTTACCACACCGTCCGTGGCTCGCTCGATGCCGCCGGCGTTGCCAAGCGTCGTCAGGCGCGTTCCAAGTACGGCGCAAAGCGTCCGAAGGCCTGAGGAATAAGACATGTCACGTAAAGGTAATACTCCCCAGCGTTCGGTTCTGCCGGATCCGAAGCACAAGAGCGAAACCATTGCCCGCTTCATCAACATGGTCATGTTGAGCGGCAAGAAGTCCGTTGCTGAAAAGATCGTCTATGGCGCCATGGACGTGATCAGCGAAAAGAACCCGAACGCAATCGAGCTGGTGCAGAAGGCACTGGACAACGTTGCGCCGGGCGTGGAAGTGAAGTCGCGTCGCGTCGGTGGTGCCACCTATCAGGTGCCGGTCGAAGTGCGCGCTTCGCGCAAGATGGCCCTGGCCATGCGTTGGCTGATCGACTCGGCGCGTAAGCGCGGCGAGAACACCATGCCGCGCAAGCTGGCTGCTGAACTGCTGGACGCTTCGGAAAACCGTGGCGGCGCCATCAAGAAGCGCGAAGAAACCCACCGTATGGCGGAAGCGAACAAGGCCTTCGCTCACTACCGCTGGTGAGTTGTGGGGGCCTTGGAAACAGGGCCCCTGGCACCCATGTTGGTGCTGCCTGTAGCGCTTTGAGCGCTGCTTAAATCCGAAGGCCGCCGCAAGGCGGCGTTCGGCCATCCGAATTCCAAGAAATTGAGAGGCTCCCGTGGCCCGCACCACTCCTATCGAGCGTTACCGTAACTTCGGCATCATGGCCCACATCGATGCCGGCAAGACCACCACGTCCGAGCGCATCCTGTTCTACACCGGCAAGAGCCACAAGCTCGGTGAAGTGCATGACGGCGCCGCCACCATGGACTGGATGGAGCAGGAGCAGGAACGTGGCATCACGATCCAGTCCGCTGCTACCACCGCGTTCTGGAAGGGCATGGACAAGTCCCTGCCGGAGCACCGTTTCAACATCATCGACACCCCCGGGCACGTTGACTTCACCATCGAAGTCGAGCGCTCCCTGCGCGTGCTCGACGGCGCGGTGTTCGTGCTGTGCGCCGTTGGTGGCGTGCAGCCGCAGTCCGAGACCGTGTGGCGCCAGGCCAACAAGTACCAGGTCCCGCGCATCGCGTTCGTCAACAAGATGGACCGTACCGGTGCCAACTTCCTGAAGGTTCGTGACCAGCTGAAGGCCAAGCTCGGCGCTGTCGCCGTGCCGATGCAGCTGCCGATCGGTGCCGAAGAAGGCTTCAAGGGCGTGGTCGATCTGCTGAAGATGAAGGCCATCCATTGGGATGAGGCTTCGCAGGGCATGAAGTTCGAGTACGGCGAAATCCCGGCTGATCTGCAGGCGGCGGCTGAAGAAGCCCGCACCTTCATGATCGAGACCGCGGCTGAAGCCAGCGAAGAGCTGATGGAAAAGTACCTGGGCGGCGAAGAGCTGGACGAGGCCGAGATCATCAACGCGCTGCGTACCCGTACGCTGGCCGTTGAAATCGTGCCGATGTTCTGCGGTTCGGCGTTCAAGAACAAGGGCGTGCAGGCCATGCTGGACGGCGTGATCCAGCTGCTGCCGTCGCCGGTTGACGTGCCTGACGTGAAGGGCACCGACGTCGACGACGACACCATCGAGATGACCCGCAAGTCGGACGACAAGGCTCCGTTCTCGTCGCTGGCGTTCAAGATCATCACCGATCCGTTCGTTGGCGCGCTGACCTTCTTCCGTGTCTACTCGGGCACCCTGAACGGTGGCGACACCGTGCTGAACTCGGTGAAGAACAAGAAGGAGCGCATCGGCCGCATCCTGCAGATGCACTCGAACAACCGCGAGGAAATCAAGGAAGTTCTGGCTGGTGACATCGCTGCTGCCGTGGGTCTGAAGGACACCACCACCGGTGACACGCTGTGCTCGCTCGAAGCACCGATCGTGCTTGAGCGCATGGTGTTCCCGGAGCCGGTGATCTCGATGGCCGTCGAGCCGAAGACCAAGTCGGACCAGGAAAAGATGGGTCTGGCACTGGGCCGTCTGGCACAGGAAGATCCGTCGTTCCGCGTCAAGACCGACGAAGAATCCGGCCAGACCATCATCTCCGGCATGGGCGAGCTGCACCTGGACATCATCGTTGACCGCCTCAAGCGCGAGTTCAACGTTGAAGCCAACGTCGGCAAGCCGCAGGTTGCCTACCGCGAAACCATCCAGATGGCCGACGTCAAGTCGGATTACAAGCACGCCAAGCAGTCCGGTGGTAAGGGTCAGTACGGTCACGTCGTGATCGAGCTGTCGCCGATCACCGCTGAGGACCGTGCCGATCCGAAGCTGTCTGCGGCGATCAAGGATGACTTCCTGTTCATCAACGACATCACCGGCGGCGTGATCCCGAAGGAATTCATTCCTTCCGTGGAAAAGGGCCTGCGCGAAACCATCACCAGCGGTCCGCTGGCTGGCTTCCCGGTGGTGGACGTCAAGGTCAAGCTGGTGTTCGGCTCGTACCATGACGTTGACTCCTCGGAAATGGCGTTCAAGCTCGCCTCGTCGATGGCCTTCAAGCAGGGCTTCGCCAAGGCCAAGCCGGTTCTGCTGGAGCCGATCATGAAGGTCGAGATCGTGACCCCGGAAGACTATCAGGGTGACGTGATGGGCGACGTAAGCCGTCGTCGTGGCGTTCTGCAGGGTTCGGGCACCACCGGTGACGGCTCGGCCAGCATCATCAATGCGATGATCCCGCTGGGCGAAATGTTCGGTTACGCCACCGCGCTGCGTTCGCAGACCCAGGGTCGCGCAACCTTCACGATGGAATTCGACCATTACGAGCCGGCGCCGAACAACATCGCCGAAACCGTCATCAAGAAGGGCTGAGTCTCAGACTCAGCCTCTCCTTCCAAGTCTTAGCTAATTAAGGAACAACAATGTCCAAGAGTAAGTTCGAGCGCACCAAGCCGCACGTCAACGTCGGCACCATCGGCCACGTCGATCATGGCAAGACCACCCTGACCGCAGCACTGACCAAGATCGGTGCAGAGCGCTTCGGCGGCGAGTTCAAGGATTACTCCTCGATCGATGCCGCACCGGAAGAAAAGGCACGTGGTATCACGATCTCGACCGCACACGTCGAGTACGAATCCGCTTCGCGTCACTATGCCCACGTGGATTGCCCGGGCCATGCTGACTACGTCAAGAACATGATCACCGGTGCTGCCCAGATGGACGGCGCGATCCTGGTCTGTTCGGCTGCTGACGGCCCGATGCCGCAGACCCGCGAGCACATCCTGCTGTCGCGTCAGGTCGGCGTGCCGTACATCGTCGTGTTCCTGAACAAGGCCGACATGGTTGACGATGCCGAGCTGCTGGAACTGGTCGAAATGGAAGTCCGCGAGCTGCTGAGCAAGTACGACTTCCCGGGCGACGACACCCCGATCGTGCACGGTTCGGCTCGTATGGCGCTGGAAGGCGACCAGAGCGACATCGGCGTGCCGGCCATCCTGAAGCTGGTCGATGCACTGGATAGCTGGATCCCGACCCCGGAGCGTGACGTCGACAAGCCGTTCCTGATGCCGGTGGAAGACGTGTTCTCGATCTCGGGCCGCGGCACCGTGGTGACCGGTCGTATCGAGCGCGGCGTGATCAAGGTCGGCGAAGAAATCGAAATCGTCGGTATCCGTCCGGTCCAGAAGACCACCGTCACCGGCGTGGAAATGTTCCGCAAGCTGCTGGACCAGGGTCAGGCAGGTGACAACGCCGGTCTGCTGCTGCGCGGCACCAAGCGTGACGACGTCGAGCGTGGCCAGGTTCTGGCCAAGCCGGGTTCGATCAAGCCGCACACCCAGTTCGAAGCCGAAGTCTACGTTCTGTCGAAGGACGAAGGCGGCCGTCACACCCCGTTCTTCAAGGGTTACCGTCCGCAGTTCTACTTCCGTACCACCGACATCACCGGTGCGGTTGAGCTGCCGGAAGGCGTCGAGATGGTGATGCCGGGCGACAACGTGAAGATGGTTGTCACCCTGATCAACCCGGTGGCAATGGACGAAGGTCTGCGCTTCGCAATCCGCGAAGGTGGCCGTACCGTCGGCGCCGGCGTGGTCGCAAAGATCGTTGCCTAATAGCGCCGCGCTTCCTCGCGAAGCAAGGTGTTGAAGAAGGGCGGCCTCCGGGCCGCCCTTTTTTTGTTTGTTTTGTGGGCGGGGTGGGGCCGTAGTTGGGGCTTCGTGCGGCGTTTCTGTTTGACGCTTGTGGCTGACGCTTCAGAGGCTGGGAGGTTTCGGCGGTAAAAGCTTCATGGGTCACGAGCTTTGACGGATCGAGGCTTCAATTGGCTAAAAAGCCAGAAGCTGGAAGTCGGGGGTCAAAAGCAAAAAGTCAAAAGCTTCCCCTCACCCCAACCCCTCTCCCGCGTGCGGGAGAGGGGCTAGGATTGCGTGCGCTCGTAGTGCATTGGCAGTCGACGCATTGCGAGCCCCTCTCCCGTTTACGGGAGAGGGGGTGGGGTGAGGGCGACTTTTCGCGGAAAGCTCGGAAAATCTGAATAGGTGGAGGCTGCAGCCGGGATGGATTTGTACTTCCGCTGCGCCCGCGTGGATAATGCCGCTCCCAGCGAGAGTGGTGGGGCAGGCGTATTCACATTCAGGCCTGTTCGGGGTTTGCCTGGCTCCGGCCAGCACAAGTGCTGGGCCTGGGCCGGGGTAGGGCGCCAGCGCAGTAGCGTTACGCGAGTTTCCATGCCTTCCCGCTGTCGCGGCCGCCATCTGGCCATTCATCCCGCAGTTGGCCGGGATATCCGCATCCGCGCAGATCAGCTGCGCAGTTGCCAAGGCCAAAACCCGCTTATGCGCGGGAAACCCCGTAAAACCAGCTGTCAGCTGAAGCACCCCATACCTCGGCAGAGGGGTGAGTTGCAATAGGAAAAGAATACTGACAGAATGCACGACCACTCGCGGAAGGGCTCGTTTACGAGAATTCCGCAACCAGCGAAAAGAGGAGCAGGACGCGCCTCGTATTCGCCAGACAAGGACAGGTCGCATGGGAGGCACTCCGTTCAACGGGGTGTTTTTTGTGCGTTTGAACAAGTCTGGGGCGGGCCGGGAAACCGGGTCGCCCTGCTGTTATGAAAGGATTCGCGCGACGGGCAGTGCTTCGGCGCTAAACGTCGTTTTCATGGGGTTCGGCACACATAGGGGCCGAACCTGTCGCTCTTTAGACCCATAGGAATACCGTCATGGCGGACCAAAAGATCCGAATTCGGTTGAAGGCGTTTGATCATCGTTTGATCGACCGTTCGGCCAGCGAGATCGTTGAAACGGCAAAGCGGACCGGCGCGCAAGTGCGTGGCCCGATCCCTCTGCCCACCAAGATCGAGCGTTACACCATCCTCGTCTCCCCGCACGTCGACAAAGACGCGCGTGACCAGTACGAGACCCGCACGCATAAGCGCGTGCTCGATATCGTCGACCCCAACGACAAGACCGTGGACGCGCTGATGAAGCTCGAACTGGCTGCCGGCGTCGACGTTCAGATCAAGCTGACCTGAGGACTACGACCATGACGAAGAAATATTCGTTGGGCTTCGTGGGCCGCAAGGCTGGCATGAGCCGCGTTTTCGCTGAAGATGGCCAGTCCATCCCAGTGACCCTGATTGAAGCCACCCCGAACCGCATCGCGCAGATCAAGACCGTCGAAACCGACGGCTACAGCGCCGTGCAGGTGACTGTCGGCGCGCGTCGCGCTGCACTGGTCAACAAGCCGGAAGCTGGTCACCTCGCCAAGGCGAAGGTTGAAGCCGGCCGCGGCCTGTGGGAATTCCGCGTTGAAGACGCACAGATCGGCGATTTCGCCGTCGGTGGCGAAATCAAGGCAGACATCTTTGAAGTCGGCCAGACGGTTGACGTCCAGGGCGTCACCAAGGGTAAGGGCTTCCAGGGCACCATCAAGCGCTACAACTTCCGTATGGGCGATGCAACCCACGGTAACTCGCTGTCGCATCGCGCGCCGGGTTCCTTGGGCCAGCGCCAGACCCCGGGTCGCGTTTTCCCGGGCAAGAAGATGTCCGGCCACATGGGTTCGGTGCAGCAGAGCACGCAGAACCTGGAAGTGGTCAAGGTCGATGTCGAGCGTGGTCTGATTGCCATCCGCGGCGCCGTGCCTGGCGCAGCCGGTGGTGACGTGATCGTGCGTCCGGCTAGCAAGGCATAAGGAGAGATGACGATGGAACTCGTTATCACGGGTAGCAACAACAAGGTCTCGGTCTCCGAAGCCGTGTTCGGTCGCGATTTCAGCGAAGATCTGGTTCACCAGGTCGTCGTTGCCTACCGCAACGCCGCACGTTCGGGCACCAAGGCACAGAAGACGCGTTCTGAAGTGGCTGGTACCACCAAGAAGTCGAAGAAGCAGAAGGGTGGTGGCGCTCGTCACGGTGCCCTGACCGCTCCGATCTTCGTCGGCGGTGGTGTCACCTTCGCGGCCAAGCCGCGTAGCTTCGAACAGAAGGTCAATCGCAAGCAGTATCGCGCCGCCATGTGCGCCATCCTGTCCGAGCTGAACCGCCAGGGTCGCCTGACCATCGTTGAGTCGTTCGATGTCGAAGCGACCAGCACCAAGGCCCTGACCACCAAGCTGGCTGGCCTGGAAGTGGGCAAGCGTCCGCTGATCGTCACCGAAGAAGCTTCCGAGCACCTGTACCTGTCCGCTCGCAACCTGCCGTATGTGCAGGTGCGTGACGTGCAGGGCCTGGACCCGGTTTCGCTGGTCGGTGCCGACACGGTCGTCATCACCGCTGACGCGGTCAAGAAGGTCGAGGAGTGGCTGGCATGAGCGCCAACGAAAAAATCTTCAGCGTGCTGCGTGCACCGCGAGTCTCTGAAAAGACCGCGCGCCTGCAGGAAATCTCCAACCAATACGTCTTCGAAGTTTCGAACGAAGCCACCAAGGCCGATGTAAAGGCCGCGGTTGAGCAGCTGTTCGACGTCAAGGTCGAGTCGGTCAACGTGCTGAACGTGAAGGGCAAGAACAAGTCCTTCCGTAACCGTGCAGGCCGCCGCGGCGATTGGCGCAAGGCGTATGTGCGTCTCGCCGATGGCCAGTCCATCGATGTAACGGCCAAGGCCTGAGGTACATCCCATGCCATTGATGAAATTCAAACCCACTTCTCCCGGCCGTCGTTCGGCCGTGCGCGTGGTCACTCCTGATCTGCACAAAGGCGCGCCGCATGCTGCGTTGCTGGAGCCGCAGAGCAAGTCCGGCGGTCGTAACCACCACGGCCGCATCACCACCCGTCACGTGGGTGGTGGTCACAAGCAGCACTACCGTCTGATCGACTTCAAGCGCAACAAGGAAGGCATTCCGGCACGCGTGGAACGTATCGAATACGATCCGAACCGCACTGCCCATATCGCCCTGCTGTGCTACGTCGACGGCGAGCGTCGCTACATCATCGCCCCGAAGGGCCTGAAGGCTGGTGACCAGGTCATCTCGGGCGCTCACGCCCCGATCAAGACCGGCAACACCCTGCCGCTGCGCAACATCCCGGTCGGTACCACCGTCCACGGGATCGAGCTGAAGCCGGGCAAGGGCGCTCAGATCGCTCGTGCCGCTGGTGCAGGCGTGCAGCTGGTCGCTCGTGAAGGTATCTACGCCACCCTGCGCCTGCGCTCGGGTGAAATGCGTAAGGTGCCGGTCGAATGCCGCGCCACCATCGGTGAAGTCGGTAACGATGAGCACAACCTGGAAAAGCTGGGCAAGGCTGGTGCCAAGCGCTGGCGCGGTGTCAAGCCGACCGTCCGCGGTGCGGCCATGAACCCGGTGGATCACCCGCACGGTGGTGGTGAAGCCAAGGCCGGCCAGGGTAATCCGCATCCGGTCACCCCGTGGGGCGTTCCGACCAAGGGTTACAAGACGCGCCATAACAAGCGCACTCAGCAGTTCATCGTCCGCGATCGTAGGGGCTAATCGACCATGGCACGTTCACTCAAGAAGGGCCCGTTCGTCGATCACCACCTCGTCAAGAAGGTGGAGGCCGCTGCGGGCAGCAAGAAGCCGATCAAAACCTGGTCGCGCCGTTCGATGATCCTGCCGGAAATGGTAGGCGTCACCATCGCCGTTCATAACGGCAAGAACCACGTTCCTGTGCTCGTCAACGAGAACATGGTCGGCCACAAGCTCGGCGAATTTGCCGTCACCCGGACCTTCAAGGGTCACGGTGGCGACAAGAAGTCGGGCAAGTAAGGAGAGATGACAATGGAAGCGAAAGCAATCCTGCGCTCCGCGCGCATCTCTGCGCAGAAAGCCCGCCTGGTCGCTGACCAGGTGCGCGGTCTGCCGGCCGAGCGTGCGGTCAACCTGCTGAAGTTTTCGGATAAGAAGGCTGCCCACCTGATCAAGAAGGTGGTGGAGTCGGCTATCGCAAATGCCGAAAACAACCAGGGCGCTGACGTCGACGAGCTGAAGGTCAAGACCATCATGGTAGATGAAGGTCCGACCCTGAAGCGTTTCATGGCGCGGGCGAAAGGCCGCGGTACCCGCATCCTCAAGCGCACCAGCCACATCACTGTGGTTGTGGGCGCCGGCAAGTAAGCGGAAAGGATAAAGACCATGGGTCATAAAGTTCATCCGGTTGGTATCCGCCTCGGTATTTCCAAGGACTGGAACTCCAAGTGGTACGCCAACAAGGCCGAGTTTGCTGGTTACCTGGCAGCCGACCTGAAAGTTCGCGAGATGCTGCGCAAGAAGCTTGCTCAGGCCGGTATCTCCAAGATCCTCATCGAGCGTCCGGCAAAGACGGCTCGCGTGACGATCCACACCGCCCGTCCGGGCGTGGTGATCGGCAAGCGTGGTGAGGACATCGAAAAGCTGCGTAAGGAAGTGAGCGAAATGATGGGCGTCCCGGCGCACATCAACGTCACCGAAGTGCGCAAGCCGGAGTTGGACGCACAGCTGGTTGCCGAGTCGATCGCGCAGCAGCTGGAGCGCCGCATCATGTTCCGCCGTGCAATGAAGCGCTCGGTCGGCAACGCGATGCGCCTGGGTGCCCTGGGCATCAAGGTCAACGTCGGCGGCCGCTTGAACGGCGCTGAAATCGCCCGTTCGGAGTGGTACCGCGAAGGCCGCGTGCCGTTGCACACCCTGCGTGCGGATATCGACTACGGTTTCGCTGAAGCCAGCACCACCTACGGCATCATCGGCATCAAGGTTTGGATCTACAAGGGTGAAGTCTTTGATTTCTCCCAGGTTGGCCAGGAAAAGCAGGACGACAGCCCGCGCAACGATCGTAACGATCGCGGCGACCGCGGTGACCGTCCGTCGCGCCCGGCTCGTGAAGCGAGGTAACGGCAATGTTGCAACCCAAGCGAACCAAATACCGCAAGATGTTCAAGGGCCGCAATGACGGCCTGAGCTGGAGCGCCAACGCCGTCAGCTTCGGCGAGTTCGGCCTGAAGGCTACTGCCCACGGTCAGCTGACCGCGCGCCAGATCGAAGCGGCTCGCCGCTCGATCAGCCGCTACGTCAAGCGCGGTGGCAAGATGTGGATCCGTGTGTTCCCCGACAAGCCGATCACCAAGAAGCCCATCGAAGTCCGAATGGGTGCTGGTAAGGGTGGCGTGGAATACTGGGTCGCTCAGATCCAGCCGGGCCGCATGATTTATGAAGTCGAGGGTGTGACCGAGGAAGTGGCACGCGAGGCGTTCCGCCTGGCCGCTGCCAAGCTCTCGGTGACCACCACTTTCGTAACCCGGACGGTGCGCTGATGGACATCAAACAACTCCGCGAGAAGTCGGCTGACGAACTCAAGGCCCACCTGACCGACCTGCGTAAGGAGCAGTTCTCGCTCCGTATGCAGCAGGTCACCGGCCAGCTGCCGAAGACCCACGAAACCCGCCGGGTGCGTCGCGAGATTGCTCGCGTCAAGCACCTGATCGGCAGCACGAAGTAAGGATGGCTGCTATGAGCGAAAATACTGAAAAGAAGACGCTGCGCACGGTCGAAGGCCGTGTCGTCAGCAACAAGATGGACAAGACGGTCACCGTGTTGGTGGAGCGCCAGGTCAAGCACCCGTTGTACGGCAAGTACATCAAGCGCTCGTCCAAGCTGCACGCACACGACGCCGACAACGCCTGCAAGGAAGGTGATGTCGTTCGCGTGACCGAGATTGCTCCGATGTCCAAGACCAAGAACTGGCGTGTGGTGGAAGTCATCACGCGTGCGGCTGAATAAGGAGATCTGACTCATGATCCAGATGCAGAGCTACCTTGATGCTGCGGACAATTCCGGTGCCAAGGAACTGATGTGCATCAAGGTGCTTGGTGGTTCCAAGCGCCGTTATGCCCACATCGGCGACATCATCAAGGTCACCGTGAAGGACGCAATCCCGCGCGGCAAAGTCAAGAAGGGTGAAGTGTATGACGCCGTCGTGGTGCGTACCCGCAAGGGTGTGCGTCGCGCCGATGGCTCGCTGATCCGTTTCGACGGCAACGCTGCGGTCCTGCTCAACAACAAGCAAGAGCCGATCGGCACCCGCATCTTCGGACCGGTGACCCGTGAACTTCGTTCCGAGAAGTTCATGAAGATCGTCTCGCTCGCTCCCGAAGTTCTGTGAGCGCCAGGAGATAATCATGGCTAACCGTATCAAGAAGGGCGACCAGGTCGTCGTCAACACCGGCAAGGACAAGGGTAAGCAGGGCGAAGTCGTCCGCGTCGACGGCGATCGTGTGATCGTCGCCAACGTGAACATCGTCAAGCGCCACACCAAGCCGAACCCGCAGGCAGGTGTTGCCGGCGGCGTGGTCGAGCGTGAAGCGTCGATCCATATCTCCAACGTGAATGTGCTGAACCCGGCTTCGGGCAAGGGCGAGCGCGTTGGCTTCAAGGTGCTGGAGGATGGACGCAAACTGCGTGTGTTCCGCTCCAGCGGTGAGGCGCTGGACGCCTAAGGACTGACCGATGAATTCACGTCTCGAAAAGTTTTACAAGGAAGAAGTGGTACCGGCGCTGACCAAGCAGTTCGGTTACACCAATCCGATGGAAGTGCCGCGCCTGGTCAAGGTCACCCTGAACATGGGTGTGGGCGAAGCTGCGACCAACAAGAAGGTTCTTGAGAACGCCGTTGCCGACATGACCAAGATCACCGGCCAGAAGCCGGTGGTCACCAAGTCGCGCGTTTCGGTGGCTTCGTTCAAGATCCGTGACGGTTGGCCGATCGGCTGCAAGGTCACGCTGCGTCGTGACACCATGTTTGAGTTCCTGGATCGCCTGATCAACATCTCGCTGCCGCGCGTGCGTGACTTCCGCGGCGTGTCGGGTCGTTCGTTCGACGGTCGTGGCAACTACAACATGGGTGTGAAGGAACAGATCATCTTCCCGGAAATCGACTTCGACGCCGTCGACGCGATCCGCGGTATGGATATCGCCATCACCACCACCGCCAAGACCGACGCGGAAGCGAAGGCGCTGCTCGCAGCGTTCAAGTTCCCGTTCCGTAACTGATTCGTCGAGGATACAGAAATGGCAAAGACCTCAATGGTCAACCGCGACATCAAGCGGAAGAAGCTGGCTCTGAAGTACGCCGACAAGCGTGCAGCTCTGAAGAAGATCGTGTCCTCGGTGGACGCGAGCTACGAAGAGAAGGCTGAAGCCGTGATCAAGTTGTCGAAGCTGCCGCGCGATTCGTCGCCGAGCCGCCATCGCAACCGTTGCGAGCTGTCGGGTCGTCCGCGTGGCGTGTACAGCAAGTTCGGCCTCGGCCGCAACAAGCTGCGCGAAGCCACCATGCGTGGTGACGTGCCGGGCCTGCGCAAGGCAAGCTGGTAAGCAACAACCCGCTGGGCGGACCGAAAGGCCCGCCCAGCAGGGCTTTCGGGTCAATCTGAAGGCAAAACAGAAAGTCCGACGCAAGTCGGGCTTTTTGTCGTATAATCCCGCTCCTTGCCTGCCCGAAATGGCGGCAGGTGCGTCAAGGGCCCTGGCCCATCCCAGGAAAACACGAGATTTTCGCGAAAGCGGATATCGGTGCACTCAAAGGTATCTACATGAGCATGACTGATCCCATCGCCGACCTGCTGGTCCGCATCAAAAATGCGGCCGCGGTTGGCAAGCAGACGGTGAAAGCCCCGTCGTCCAAGGTCAAGGTGGCTATTGCCCAGGTCCTGAAGGACGAGGGTTACATCGCCGACCTGCGCGTCAACAACATCGAAAACAACAAGGCCGAGCTCGAAATCGTCCTGAAGTACTTCGAAGGCAAGCCGGTCATCGCGACCCTGAAGCGCTTCTCGCGTTCGGGTCTGCGCCAGTACCGTGGCAAGTCTGAACTGCCGAAGGTCCTGAACGGCCTGGGCGTCGCCATCATTTCCACCTCCAAGGGCATCATGACTGATGCGCAGGCGCGCCAGTTGGGCGTCGGCGGCGAAGTCCTGTGCTTCGTGGCCTAAGGGAAGGAGTCCACTATGTCCCGCGTAGCCAAGAAGCCGATCAACCTGCCCAAGGGCGTTGAACTGACCATCCAGCCGGAAGTTGTGAGCGTGAAGGGCCCGAAGGGCACCCTGTCGCTGAACAAGACCGCTGGCGTAGAAATCACTCTCGACAACGGCGTTGCCACGCTGAGTCCGAAGGACATCTCCTTCGACGCGCTGGCCGGCACCGTGCGTGCGATCCTGGCCAACATGGTGCAGGGCGTGTCCGAAGGCTTCGAGCGCAAGCTTGAGCTGGTCGGCGTGGGTTACCGCGCTGCCATGCAGGGCAAGGACCTGAACCTGTCGCTGGGCTTCTCCCACCCTGTCGTGTTCGTGGCGCCGGAAGGCATCACCCTGTCGACCCCGACGCAGACGGAAATCGTCGTGCAGGGCGTGGACAAGCAGGTTGTCGGTGAAGTCGCCGCCAAGATCCGTGGTTACCGTCCGCCGGAGCCCTATAAGGGCAAGGGTGTGAAGTACGCCGGTGAAGTCATCATTCGCAAGGAAGCCAAGAAGGCCTAATTCTTAGGTTTTCAGCTTTCGAGGATAAAGAACATGAACAAGAACATCGCCCGTCTGCGTCGCGCCAAGTCGACCCGTTCGCACATCCGTACCCTGGGCGTGGCACGTCTGTCGGTGCTGCGCACCGGTCAGCACCTGTACGCACAGGTCTTCACCGCCGACGGCTCCAAGGTGCTGGCTGCTGCCAACACCGCACAGGCCGAAGTCAAGGAAGGCCTGAAGAGCGGCAAGAACATCGACGCTGCCACCAAGGTCGGCAAGCTGATTGCCGAGCGCGCCAAGGCTGCTGGTATCGAGAAGGTCGCTTTCGACCGCTCGGGCTACCGCTACCACGGCCGCATCAAGGCACTTGCTGATGCTGCCCGCGAAGGCGGTCTGCAGTTCTAAGCAATACAGGAAAGGGGCCGTTGGCCCCTTTCCGCCTGCCTGCCGGTACGGGTTTGTACCGGGCGTCTTTCGTTCTTCTGCAGCGTCTGGCGATTCATTGCGTCACTACACAACCATAAGCGGCATCGAGCCGTACATACCCAATCAATCAAGGAATCGAAATGGCAGAAGAGCGTCAGCAGCGGGGTCGCGATCGCGACCGTAACCGCGAAGAGAAAATCGACGACGGCATGATCGAAAAGCTGGTCGCGGTCAACCGCGTCAGCAAGACCGTCAAGGGTGGCCGCCAGTTCACCTTCACCGCACTGACCGTGGTCGGTGATGGCGAAGGCAAGGTTGGCTTCGGTTATGGCAAGGCGCGCGAAGTGCCGGTCGCCATCCAGAAGTCGATGGAGCAGGCCCGCAAGAACCAGGTCAGTGTTGACCTGAACAACGGCACGTTGTGGCACACCATCAAGGATGGTCACGGCGCAGCTCGCGTGTTCATGCAGCCGGCTTCGGAAGGTACTGGCGTCATCGCCGGCGGTGCCATGCGCGCCGTGCTGGAAGCCGTTGGCGTGAAGAACGTCCTGGCCAAGGCAACCGGTTCGCGCAACCCGATCAACTTGGTCCGTGCCACCCTGAAGGGTCTGGCCGGTGCGCAGTCCCCGGCCCGTATTGCTGCCAAGCGCGGCAAGAAGTTGGAGGATCTGAACCATGGCTAATGAAACCGTCAAGACTGTAAAGGTGCGCCTGGTGCGTGGCCTGCGTGGCACCCAGTCGCGTCACCGCCTGTCGGTGCGTGCCCTGGGCCTGAACAAGCTCAATGATGTGCGTGAACTGAAAGACAGCCCGCAGGTTCGCGGTCTGATCAACAAGGTTCAGTACCTCGTCCAGGTTGAGGAGTAATCGACCATGACTATGCGTCTCAATGAACTGAGCCCGGCACCGGGCGCCCGTACCGAGCGTACCCGCGTCGGTCGCGGCATCGGCTCCGGCCTGGGCAAGACCTGCGGCCGCGGCCACAAGGGTTCGTTTGCTCGTAAGGGCGGCGGCAAGATCAAGGCTGGCTTCGAAGGCGGCCAGACCCCGATGCAGCGTCGTCTGCCGAAGATCGGCTTCTTCTCGCACAAGGCCAAGGACACTGCAGAAGTGCTGTCCTACCACCTTGATCGTCTGGAAGCTGGTGAAATCGACCTGGCCGCACTGCGTGCAGCCAAGCTGATCCCGTCGACCGCGAAGAAGGCCAAGGTCGTCTTCAAGGGCGAGCTGAGCAAGGCATTCACCCTGAAGGGTATTACTGCTACTGCCGGCGCCAAGGCCGCGATCGAAGCTGCCGGCGGCAGCGTACAGGAGTAACTGGAACATGGCGCAAGCTGGCATCGGTAACCTCGCGGCAGGGGCAGGCAAGTTCACTGAACTTCGCCAGCGCCTCCTGTTCGTACTTGGGGCATTGCTCGTCTATCGCATCGGCTGTTATGTGCCGGTGCCGGGCGTCAATCCCGAGGCCATGCTTGCGCTGATGCAGGCGCAGGGCGGCGGCATCGTGGACATGTTCAACATGTTCTCGGGCGGCGCCCTGCACCGTTTCAGTATCTTCGCGTTGAATGTGATGCCGTATATCTCGGCATCCATCGTGATGCAGCTGGCGGTCCACATCTTCCCGGCCCTGAAGGCCATGCAGAAGGAAGGTGAGTCCGGTCGTCGCAAGATCACTCAGTATTCGCGCATTGGCGCGGTGCTCCTGGCGGTAGTACAGGGCGGCAGTATTGCCTTGGCACTGCAGAACCAGGTGTCGCCGGGCGGTGCACCGGTGGTGTATGCGCCGGGTATGGGCTTCGTGTTGACCGCGATCATCGCGCTCACCGCAGGCACCATCTTCCTGATGTGGGTGGGTGAGCAGGTCACCGAGCGCGGCATCGGCAACGGTGTGTCGCTGATCATCTTCGCAGGCATCGTGGCTGGCTTGCCGGCTGCCGTGATCCACACCGTCGAAGCCTACCGTGACGGCAACATGAGCTTCATCTCGTTGCTGATCATCGTGCTGGTGGTGCTGGCTTTCACCTACTTCGTGGTGTTCGTGGAGCGCGGTCAGCGTCGTATCACGGTCAATTACGCCCGCCGTCAGGGTGGCCGTAATGCCTATATGAACCAGACCTCGTTCCTGCCGCTGAAGCTCAACATGGCAGGCGTGATCCCGGCGATCTTCGCATCCAGCATCCTTGCCTTCCCGGCAACGCTGGCGATGTGGTCCGGTCAGGCCAGCTCGGCCACGTGGCTGCAGAAGGTGGCAAACGCGCTGGGTCCGGGCGAGCCGCTGCACATGATCGTCTTCGCTGGTTTGATCACTGGTTTTGCGTTCTTCTACACCGCGCTGGTGTTCAACTCGCAGGAAACCGCTGACAACCTGAAGAAGTCGGGTGCGCTGATACCGGGCATCCGTCCGGGCAAGGCCACTGCCGATTACATCGATGCCGTGCTGACCCGTCTGACGGCTGCTGGCTCGCTGTACCTGGTGATCGTCTGCCTGCTGCCGGAAATCATGCGTACCCAGCTCAACGCCTCGTTCTACTTCGGTGGCACCTCGCTGCTGATCGTGGTGGTGGTGGTGATGGATTTCATCGCACAGGTTCAGGCACATCTGATGTCGCACCAGTACGAGAGCCTGTTGAAGAAGGCCAACCTGAAGGGTGGCAACCGCGGCGGTTTTGCACGCGGCTGATTCACCGGTTATACTTTCCGCTTCATAGCGAGAAACCCGCTCCGGTTCCCGGGGCGGCTTTCCAAACAGAAGGGCGGCCCCTGCAGCGGTTTCGGGTGGGGGTGTGATGTGGTTGTTCCGCGCGGGAGTAGCGCGGGCGGCTTGGAGATATCTCTCCTTGCCAGGCACATCCGGCGCCGGAGCATGGGCACACTCCCCACGCCGGGCTTGTGGAACTGTATGTTCCACGGGCTTCCAAGCAAACCGAAGCCTTGTTAGTATCGCTAGTTCACATTTTTGATCCATCCTGCCGGATTGGCGCGCCTCATGGTGCGTATTCGGCCATCACTCAGCTGGAGAACCGCGTCATGGCGCGTATTGCAGGCGTCAACCTGCCAGCCCAGAAGCATGTCTGGGTCGGGTTGCAAAGCATTTACGGCATCGGCCGTACCCGTTCGAAGAAGGTCTGCGAAGTCGCAGGCGTTGCTTCGACCACCAAGATCCGCGATTTGTCGGAGCCGGAAATCGAGCGCCTGCGTCTCGAAGTCGGCAAGTACATTGTCGAAGGCGATCTGCGCCGCGAAATCGGTATCGCAATCAAGCGTCTGATGGACCTGGGTTGCTACCGCGGCCTGCGTCATCGTCGCGGTCTGCCGCTGCGTGGCCAGCGTACCCGTACCAACGCCCGCACCCGTAAGGGTCCGCGCAAGGCGATCAGGAAGTAAGGGACCTAAGAAATGGCTAAGCCCGCTGCTGCAAAAACCAAGAAGAAGATCAAGCGCGTCATCACTGATGGCGTTGCCCACGTCCACGCTTCGTTCAACAACACCATCGTGACCATCACCGACCGTCAGGGCAATGCACTGTCCTGGGCGACCTCCGGTGGCGCTGGCTTCCGTGGTTCGCGTAAGTCGACTCCGTTCGCCGCTCAGGTTGCCGCCGAAAAGGCTGGCAAGGCTGCGCTGGATTACGGCCTGAAGTCGCTGGAAGTCCGCATCAAGGGTCCGGGTCCGGGCCGTGAGTCGGCCGTACGTTCGTTGAACAACGTCGGCTATAAGATCACCAACATCATCGACGTGACGCCAATCCCGCACAACGGGTGCCGTCCGCCGAAGAAGCGTCGCGTCTAAAGGAGCGATAAGAAATGGCTCGTTATATCGGTCCTACCTGTAAGCTCGCCCGCCGCGAAGGCGCCGACCTCTCCCTGAAGAGCCCGGCCCGCGCGTTGGATTCCAAGTGCAAGCTGGAGCAGAAGCCCGGCCAGCACGGCGCCACTGCCCGTAAGGGCAAGCTGTCCGACTACGCTACCCAGCTGCGCGAAAAGCAGAAGGTCAAGCGTATCTACGGTCTGCTGGAGCGTCAGTTCCGCAACTACTACAAGAAGGCCTCGACCAAGAAGGGCAACACCGGCGAGAACCTGCTGCAGTTGTTGGAAACCCGTCTGGACAACGTCGTCTACCGCATGGGCTTCGCAGTGACCCGTCCGGCTGCCCGTCAGCTGGTCTCGCACCGCGGTGTCACGGTCAACGGCAAGTCGGTCAACCTGGCTTCGTACCAGATCAAGGCCGGCGACGCGATTGCGCTGTCCGAGAAGGCTGCCAAGCAGCTGCGCGTCCAGGAAGCCCTGGTCGTTGCCGAACAGCACGACCTCAGCCCGTCGTGGGTCGAAGTCGATTCGAAGAAGTTCAGCGGCGTCTTCAAGGCTGTGCCGGATCGTGCGGACCTGCCTGCGGATATCAACGAAGCGCTGATCGTCGAGTTGTATTCGAAGTAATTCACAATGGAGAACCTCCGGGTTGCACCGGAGGTTCGCAGGAGAACCCGCAACATGACGGTTACCGCAAACCAGGTTCTGCGTCCTCGCGGTCCGCAGATCGAACGCCTTACCGAGACCCGCGCCAAGGTCGTGATCGAGCCTTTGGAGCGTGGTTACGGGCATACGCTGGGCAACGCCCTGCGTCGCGTGCTGCTGTCGTCCATCCCGGGCTTCGCCATTACCGAAGTCGAGATCGACGGCGTGTTGCACGAGTACACCACTCTGGAAGGCCTGCAGGAAGACGTGCTTGACGTCCTGCTGAACCTGAAGGACGTGGCGATCCGTATGCACACCGGCGACAGCGCCACTGTTTCCCTGTCCAAGCAGGGTCCGGGCGTCGTCACCGCTGCCGACATCAAGGTTGACCACAACGTCGAAGTGATCAACGGCGACCATGTGATCTGCAACCTGACCAAGGACACTGCGATCAACATGCGTCTGAAGGTCGAGCGTGGCTTCGGCTACCAGCCGGCTGCCGCACGTCGTCGTCCGGACGAAGAATCGCGTGCGATTGGTCGTCTGGTGCTGGACGCTTCGTTCTCGCCGGTCCGCCGCGTCGCTTATGCGGTGGAAGCCGCTCGCGTCGAACAGCGTACCGACCTGGACAAGCTGGTCATTGATATCGAAACCAACGGCACGATCGATGCCGAGGAAGCTGTCCGCACTGCGGCCGACATCCTCAGCGATCAGCTGTCGGTGTTCGGTGATTTCACCCACCGCGACCGCGGTGCAGCCAAGCCGGCCAACAACGGCGTGGATCCGGTGCTGCTGCGCCCGATCGACGACCTGGAGCTGACCGTGCGTTCGGCCAACTGCCTCAAGGCTGAGAGCATCTACTACATCGGCGATCTGATCCAGAAGACCGAAGTTGAACTGCTCAAGACCCCGAACCTCGGCAAGAAGTCGCTGACCGAGATCAAGGAAGTGCTGGCCCAGCGCGGTCTGTCGCTCGGCATGAAGCTGGAGAACTGGCCGCCGGCCGGTGTCGCCGCTCACGGCATGCTCGGCTGATAAGCAATACCTGTTCCCCCGCATGGGTGACCATGCGGGGGAATATTGTTTCAGCAGTACCCGCATTGACGGTTAAACAACGCCGCAATGCCGGTCGTCCAGGACGGGCGACCAGGACCATCCGCAGTCCACTTTCAACGCCAGGATGGCGACAACGAAGTCCAACGTCTCACCATTAACCAAGGAATAAACCCATGCGTCATATGAAGTCGGGCCGCAAGTTCAACCGCACCAGCGCCCACCGCGAAGCAATGTTCAAGAACATGGCTGCGTCGCTGTTCAAGCACCAGCTGATCAAGACCACCCTGCCGAAGGCCAAGGAACTGCGCCGCGTTGCCGAGCCGCTGATCACCCTGGCCAAGGTTGATTCGGTTGCCAACCGTCGTCTGGCGTTCGCCCGCCTGCGTGACAAGGAAGCCGTAGGCGTCCTGTTCACCGTCCTGGGCCCGCGCTACGCCAACCGTCCGGGCGGCTACCTGCGCCTGCTGAAGTGCGGCTTCCGCGCTGGCGACAACGCGCCGATGGCTTACGTTGAACTGGTTGACCGTCCGGTCGCCGTTGCGGAAGAAGTCGGCGAGTAATCGCACGCTTCCGTCCATCGACGGATGCAGAAGAAGCCCGGCATAAGCCGGGCTTTTTCGTTCATGTGGTTACAGCTGCCATCACTGCTGATCGCGCGCGGGCGGCCTGTTACTCTTGCTGCATTGTTCACCCCGGAAAGTTGCGATGAACCCTTTGCGTTGGAGTTTCCGCGCGCAGTGCCTGCTGGGCTTTTTGACCTGTGCTGGCCTGCTCGCATTTGCGATCTACATGCAGATCCAGATGGGACTGGAACCGTGCCCGCTGTGCATCTACCAGCGCATCGCATTCGCCGCCGTCGGCGTGCTGTTCCTGCTCGGTGCATTGCACGGGCCGAGCAGTCGCGGCGGTCGTGCCGGCTATGGCGTCCTGACGTTCCTGGCAGCCGTGGTGGGCATCGGCATCGCCGGCCGCCACGTCTACGTGCAGTTGTTGCCGAAGGACCTGGGCAGCAGCTGTGGTCCGCCGCTGAGCTTCCTGGCTGAAACCATGGGGCCGTTCGAGGTGTTCCGCACCGTGCTGACCGGTACCGGTGACTGCGGCAACATCGACTGGACCTTCCTTGGCCTGAGCATGCCGATGTGGAGCCTGGTGTGGTTTGTACTGCTTGCGGGTTGGGCGTTGTATGCCGGCCTGCGCACACGCAAAAAACGTTTGATCTGACTCTTTCACTTCTTCTACTGGTATCTGCATGAACGCTTCTTCCTCCCCGTCATCCGTCGCCACCGCCAGCAGCTGGGCGCCGGATAGCTGGCGTGGCAAGCCCGCGCTGCAGATGCCGACGTACCCCGATCCGCAGGCGTTGGAGGCCGCGTTGAGCGAGCTGCGGCAATTGCCGCCGCTGGTGACCTCGTGGGAGATCTTCGCGCTCAAGCAGCAGCTGGCCGAGGCACAGGAGGGCAAGCGTTTCCTCCTGCAGGGCGGTGACTGCGCCGAGAATTTCGTCGATTGCGAATCGGGGACGATCTCCAACCGGCTCAAGGTGCTGCTGCAGATGAGCCTGGTGATGGTGCACGGCCTGCGCATGCCGGTGATCCGCGTTGGCCGCTTTGCCGGCCAGTACGCCAAACCGCGCTCGGCCGATACCGAGACCCGCGACGGGGTGACCTTGCCCAGCTACCGCGGCGACGTGATCAATGCGCCGGCGTTCACCGAGGCCGCGCGCGTTCCCGACCCGCAGCGGATGATCACCGCGCACTCGCGCTCGGCGCTGACCATGAATTTCGTGCGTGCGCTGATCGATGGCGGCTTTGCCGACCTGCATCACCCCGAATACTGGAACCTGGCATGGATGCGCTGCTCGCCACTGGCCGAGGAGTACCAGGAGATGGTTGCCTCGATCGGTGATGCCGTGCGCTTCATGGAGACCTTGTCGGGCTCGCAGGTGCACAACCTCAACCGCGTCGACTTCTACACCTCGCATGAAGCCCTGTTGCTGCCGTACGAGCAGGCGCTGACCCGGCAGGTGCCGCGCCAGAGCGGCTGGTTCAACCTGAGCACGCACTACCCGTGGATCGGTATGCGCACCGCGGCGCTGGATGGCGCGCACGTGGAATACCTGCGCGGCGTGCGTAACCCGATTGCGATAAAGGTGGGGCCGTCGGTGCAGCCGGATCAGCTGCTGCGTTTGATCGACGTGCTGAATCCGGATGACGAACCGGGCCGGCTGAGCTTCATCCATCGCATGGGCGCGAATCAGATCGCCGACAAGCTGCCGCCGCTGCTGGATGCGATCAAGCGTGATGGCCGCCGCGTGCTGTGGGTCTGCGACGCCATGCACGGCAATACCGAGAGCACCAGCAACGGCTACAAGACCCGGCGGTTTGACAATATCCGCAGCGAGGTCGAGATGTCCTTCGACCTGCACGCGGCGGCCGGAACGCGCCTGGGAGGCGTGCACCTGGAGTTGACTGGCGAGGATGTGACCGAATGCACCGGCGGCGCGCGTGAGCTCACGGAGCGCGACCTGGAGCGTGCCTACCGTTCCAGCGTAGACCCGCGCCTGAACTACGAGCAGTCGCTGGAGATCGCCATGGCCATCGTCCGCAAGCAAGGCTGACAGCACCTGTAGTGCCGAGCCATGCTCGGCAGAGGCATTACCGGTAAAGCCGAACCTCTAGTGCCGAGCCATGCTCGGCAGGGGCTTGCCCCGTAAATCTGCAGCCCAGGTGTAGTGCCGAGCCATGCTCGGCAGAGGCGTTACCGGTAAGGTCACATGCCGAGCATGGCTCGGCACTACAAGTGGGGCCTTGGTTCACTGACGGACGTTCTTGGTCGCCGGCCTCAGGCTGCAGCGATGTCCAGTCCAAAATTGCGCCACGGGCGTTTCTCGCTGCCCAGCAACATCTATTCAATCACCACGGTAACCGCAGGGCGTGTGCCGCTGTTTGCGAATCGCAAGAACGCCGAGCAGGTCATTGAGGCGTTGCGACACTGCGAACTCGCCGACATTTGTCACAACCTTGCCTGGGTGGTAATGCCCGATCACCTGCATTGGCTGCTGCAGCTTCAATCCGGATCGCTGGGTGGGTGCATGCAGCGCTTGAAATCGCGGTCAGCAAGGTCTGTTGGTGGTGCAGGTTCCATCTGGCAGACCGGCTATCACGATCATGCAATCCGGCGCGATGAGTCGCTGCGTGGCGTAGCCAACTATCTGCTGCACAACCCGGTGCGGGCAGGCCTATGCGAACGGCCGCAGGACTATCCATATGCTTGGTGCCGATGGGGCTGGCAGCTCTGATGTTCTGATGTAGTGGCCCGCCAAGCTCGGGGAGAAGGGGTACCGGGTGAGGCCCAAACCGAGCCGCGGTCGGGCCGGAATCGGGGGG